>CAVBAX010000001.1:0-8908 GCA_963593105.1 Candidatus Methanomethylophilaceae archaeon
ATACCACAAAAGTCATGTAATAAGTCAGAACTAATTCTAGAAATTCCTGAAAAACCACTTGGATATAATTTAGCTGGAATCGAAAAATTGGCAATGCCAAAAGAATAAATTAGCGCACTTAATAAAGACATCGCCAAAAGCTTTATATCAAAATATTTCTTAATCATCTAATTCCCCTTTTTCTATAGCGCTAAAACGCTTGATAATTTTATTTTCTGTCACAAACATTTTTTCAAAGTCTGGAACAATCTTTTCAAAATCTCTTTGTAAAGTTTCACTACGTTCTTTTAATCTAATAAATTCAATTGAAAGATCACTTAATAATTTTTCTATTTCTTTGGCCTTCTCATTTTTCTTTTGACCTAAATAAATGCTTCTAATAGCGGTTAAATAAGCCATTAAAGTAGTTGGTGAAACTATATAAACTTGGCTTTTATAAGCCTTATCAATCACTTCAGGGAAATTACCATAAATTTCAGAAAAGATAGCTTCAGAAGGCACAAACATATAAGCCATTGGTGCTGTTACACCAGCTATGATATATTTACTTGAAATATCATTGATATGTTTTAAAACATCATTTTTAAAATCTTTTTTAGCCTTTTCTTTATCTGATCCATCTTCATAGATCTTACGATAGTTTTCAAGTGGAAACTTAGAATCTATACAAATAAGGCCTAAAGATTCACTTCCAAAGACCACCGCATCAACTCTAGTGCCATTTTCTAAAACATATTGTCTAGAATATCTATTTTCATCAATGCCAAAGGCACTTTCTAGTATTGAATAAAGTTCTACTTCACCAAATGTGCCCCTTGCTTTTTTGTCTGATAAAACAGATTGTAAAGAAGTAATATTGTTTTTTAAGTCATCTAAAGATTTTTGATTCTCATCAATCTTTATCAATCTTTCATTTATTGAATTAAAAGTATTATTGGTAATTTCACTTGTCTTTAATATATTCGAATTAAGTCTATCTTCTATATCAATCAAACGATTTGTTGTATTGTCTTTGAAATCATTAATATCTTTATTTAATTGCTTAGAAAAATTAAGAAAATCTTTTGAAGTATTATCTTTTTTAGAATTCTTTAAAAGATAAATAAATATCACAAAGACACAAGCCAACAAAAAAACAATAAGTATATATAAAACAATTAAAGAGTTATCCATTATTCTTCTATATTCTCGCTATATTTCTTTAATAATTCACGATTGCCTTTTATGGTTGAACCTGTTAAATGCGAAGAAAAAATTACACCAAAGCCTACTTTTAAAGAGATTAGGGTAATAATCGTCAAACTTAATAAAGAAAGTGTTTCGTTTAAATTCTTAATCATCGTGTAACTTATTATACAACCTTAAGGCGACCTTGCTAGGTAAAACTGTCTTTAGTTCATCTAAAGATAGTTCCTTAATATTGGAAATAGACTTATACTTCTTTAAAAGTTTTAATCTAAGCTTTGGACCAAGCCCCTCAACATCATCTAATAAAGACTTATAAGTAGACTTACTTCTTAATTTTTTATGATAAGTAATCGCAAAGCGATGGACCTCATCTTGCATATTAGCTAAAAAGAAGAAAATATTACTATTAGGTTTTAATTCTATCTTTTCTAAATTTGAATCCATTAAGTAAGCAGTATTATGACTATCATCTTTTCCTAAGCCACATAATGTTATATCTAAATTTAAGCTATCTAATATTTCTTTAGCAGCTTCTATTTGAATACGTCCACCATCGACAATAATTAAATCTGGTCTCTCTAAGTCATCTTTTAAAACTCTAAAGTATCTTCTATACATTACTTCTTTCATGGACTTTAAATCATCAGCTCCTTCTTCAAGTTTATATAAACGATAATCTTTTTTAGAAGGCTTAAAGTTTTTATAGACAACCATCGCCCCAACCGTATTAGTGCCAGCTGTATGGGAATTATCAAATAATTCAATACGTCTAATATCTTTATTAAATATTCGCTTAAATTCACTATCAATAGACTCATAGTAAGCATTTTTAGAAGTTAATACTTCTTTATTTTGTCTTAAAAGTTCTTCACAATTACTTAGTGCCCTATCTAATAATTGTTTTCTTTTTCCCTTACTGACAGATATAACATTAATATTTTCTAAACCTTCAAGATAATTTAATAAGCTATCAGGAACATATAGAGTCTTAACATTTTGATTGATTTGATAATATTGATAGATATAACTTGAAACCATGTTTTCAACATCACCTACTAAATAATCAATCATCTTATCACTTCCAAGCAAGATACCATTTCTAATATTTAAACCAGTAATGGCAATCATACCATCAAGAACCGCATAATTAAAGACATCAAAACTTTCTTTTTCACCTATTTCAATTACTTGTTTACTAGTAGATACTTTAATATCATTTATTAAATCGCGATAACTTTTAGCACTTTCAAAATCAAGCTTACTAGAAGCCTCTTCCATCTTTTCTTTTAAATCTTTTAATACAGCACTAGCATCACCTTGCAAAAAAGAAGTGATGGCTTTTTTGGTTTTAAGACACTCATCTTTATCATAATCCTTCATGCAATAACCAAGACATTGTTTAATATGATAATAAAGACAAAGTTCATTTCCTAATTTCGAACACTTTCTAGTTGGATATAGTTTATTAATTAAATCAACCATATTTCTAGCAGCACCAACATCAGGATATGGTCCAAAAAGTTTTCCTAATATTTTACGATTATGTTTTTTTAACCTAATTACCTCAACATAAGGAACATCACCATCTCTTAAAACAATATAGGGATAAGACTTATCATCTTTAAAGACAATATTATAGTAAGGATCATATTTTTTAATCAAATTATATTCTAGAATTAAAGCTTCTTTTTCGCTATCAACAACTATATAATCAAAATCCTTAATATTAGAAACTAATTTTGTTGTTTTGTAGTCATGGGCACCACGAAAATAAGAATTAACTCTATTTTTTAAAACAATAGCCTTGCCAACATAAATAACCTTACCATTTTCATCTTTCATAAGATAACAGCCAGGCTTTGTTGGTAATGTTTTTAATTTATCCTTAATATCCATTCTTAACTCTTAGACTTAAATTTAACAATGGTAACATTGCCTCCACCATCATAGACATCACCATTGTTATATTCTTTGACAATCTTATTTTTCTTAAGATGCTCCCTAATACCATTTCTAAGTTGACCTGTCCCAGCACCATGTATTATTTTTACTTCTGTTAAACCAGAACCAAATGCACTGTCCAAATAAGGATCAAGTATACTTAAAGCTTCTTCAACTCTTTGACCTACTAAATTAATTTCTCTTGATACTCTTTCCATTCTTTGTCTTGGTCTGTATTCTTTTTTAGTTTTCTTTTTAGGAAGTTTAGTAAGATTATCAAGTTTGGTTTTAATAATCATACCCTTTACATTAACTGAAACCTTATTTCCATCAATTGTCACAATTTCACCAACACCATTAGATTCACCAATTCTAACACTATCACCAATCTCAAAAGTTTCTTCTTTAACAATTGGTGCATCAACTTTCAATTGTTCAATTTGTTTAATGATAGTTTTCTTTTCGGTTTTTTCATTAATTGAATCTAACTTCTCATAAGCCTCTTCTTTAATCTTTTCAATAAAGTCATTTAATTCTTTATTATATTTAGACTTAAGATCAGCTTTTTCCATCTCAAAAACATCTATCTTTAAAGTAAGTTCATTATTTAAAGCTTCATTATCCGCGACTAGTTTATTTAATTCGTTTTTAAGCTTTTCATTATCAGCAATTTCTTTAGACAATCTATCCAATAGTTCTTCTTGTTTACTTTTGTTAGATACTAGATAATTTCTAGCATCTTCAATTAAATCTTGATTATCAAAATAACGTGAGGCAATATCTATCGCATTAGAAACACCAACCGAATTTTCTAAATACTTATAAGTAGGCTTTAACTTATCTAAATCAAAACCAACAGAACTTAGTAAGATAGAATCATTATTATAGGCAAATTCTTTAATATCATCATAATGTGTCGTAATCACAAAATAAGCATTTAACTTAAGTATTTCTTTTAATATTGATAAAGAAATAGCTTGCGCTTCTTTAGGATCAGTGCCAGAAATTAATTCATCAATTAGTATTAAAGAATTATGGTTAGCCCTATTTAATATTTCATTGATATTACAAATATGTGCACTAAAAGTAGACAATGCATTAGTGATTGATTGATTATCATCAATATCGATGTAAACATTTTCATAAAATGGAATATTAGCCTCACTAGCCAATATAGGTATACCAAGATAAGACATTAAAACACTTAATCCAATTAGTTTTAAGCCAACAGTTTTACCACCAGTATTAGTACCACTTATTACAATGCCTTTATATGGCGTCTTTAAACTATAAGTATTTAAAACAACACTTTTTTCATCAATTAAAGGATGAGCTATTTCTTTTAAATATAAGTCATGATTATCACAAATATTCGCAACACATCCACCTTTATAAAAACCATATTCAGCCTTTGCGAATAAAACATCTAATTTAATTAATGAATCAAAATTTAAAATATATTGATTAGCTACTCTACCCACATAATAGCTTACTTCTTTTAGAATTCTATTTACCTCTTCTTGTTTATCATTTTCTAAAGATAGCCTTCTATTATTTAATTCGATAAATTCTTCTGGCTCAACATAAGTCGCTAGACCTGAAGCACTAGAACCATATTGATAACCCTTAAACTTATTTTTATCAGAGTTTTTAAGTAAGAAAGCTACCCTATCATTTCTAGTAAAAACATTACTTTCTTGTAGGCTTGCTCCATGACGAGAAATAAAAGTCGCACTAGCATTTTTAAGCGTATCAGCATTCTTATTTATAGATTTAAAGATTTCTTTAAGTTTAGGGCTAGCATCCTCTTTAATATTGCCATTAACATCAACTACTCTATCAATTCTATTTATCAAATTTTCATCAACAAATAAAGAGTCACCATAACCCTTGATATTTATATCTTCAATAATTGTGTTTAACTTATTTTTAATTCTTAAAGTATGATTACAAAAAGATAATACCAAAGCAAGTTCATCACCACTTAAAGCTATATCCTTATTAGCCTTAGTCAAGATATCTCTAATATCAATAATCCCATCAAAAGAAATATTAAAATTTTTCTTAAGCAAGTCATAAGCTTCTTTAGTTTCTTTTAATTTAGACTTAATAACTAAGGGATTAAAAATAACATCTTCATTTAAAATATAGTCTTTAGCCTTTTCAATCGCACAATATTCAGCTACTATTTTTTTAATTTTATCTAAGTCAATATGATCAAAATTATTCATGTAAAATGCCTTGTTCCTCTAACCATTTTTCAAAAGCCGTTCTACTTTCATCAATATTAAAATCTTTGATTTCCTTGCTTATTAAATCAATATTGATATGGTCCATACTAAACTCTAAAGCCTTATAAGATAAATTATTTACCACCTTTAGATAAGTTCCATTCTTTATATCTTGGCCATTTTTAAAAATGGGCGTATTTAGTAACATACAAAATAAAAGCACAATGATTGTAGCATTTATAATACCAACTAAAGCCCCACCGATTCGATTTACAAAACCAACAAGAGGAATTTTGGAAACTGAGGCAAATAAAGGTTTAATCAAAATATAAATAATCTTTAATATTAAAAAAACAATAACAATATAAATCAACATATCGATTAAAGTATTTAAATTTAAAGCCATATATACTTCATCTAACTTAACTAGCGGAAAATGTGATGCTAATATTGGACTTATAAAATAAGCAACAAATAAGGCAACAATATTAAAAATCAAATCAACAATTTGAAGTATTAAACCATTCTTATAGCCAACTATTAGTGATGTAAGATATAGAATTAATAATACCAAATTAACATATATAAAATAACTACTTGAAATAACCATAACTCTAGTATAAATGATAAACTATTAGCATGAACACAATTTCACTTAAATTATCCAAAGATAAAATACAACAATTAAAACAAACTTTTAAAGATGACATCAAACCATCAAAGAATGAATATATCGATACTTTTATAAATAGAGATGGTCTTACTATTTCTATTTACACATCTGATAAAGTAGTATTTCAAGGCGAAGACGCCCTTTTTTATGCAGAGCCTTATTTAGATAAAAAAGTAAATAGACAAGCTGGTTCTGATGAAGTTGGTACTGGTGATTTTTTTGGACCGGTATGTGTATGTGCTTGTATTGTTGAAGAAAATCAATTTAATTTATTAAAAGAATTAAAAGTCACAGATTCCAAACAATTAACCGATGAACATATTAATAAAATCGGACCTACTTTAATGAAAGAAATTAAGCATTCGTTATTAATTTTAGATAACAATCAATATAATGATGTACATAAACATTACAACTTAAACGCAATTAAGGCCAAGCTTCATAATAAAGCTTATATCAATCTAATTAAAAAAGGTTACAATATTCCAAAAGCTGCTTATGTTGATCAATTTGCACCTGAAAATCTTTATTATAGTTATTTAAAAGATGATAAAGAAGTCTATCATGAACTGATATTTGAAACTAAGGCTGAATCAAAATATCCTGCAGTTGCCGCTGCTTCTGTGATCGCTAGATACGCTTTTATAAGTAAAATGAAAGAACTAGAAAGTAAATATCATATGGCACTTCATAAGGGTGCATCAGATGAGGTTGATAAAGATATATCATTGTTTATTAAAAAATATGGCAAAGATGAATTAAAAAAAGTTGGCAAGTTACATTTTGCCAACTATAAGAAAATTGATAATTAGAAGTAGAAATACTTCTTTTTTAATTAATTGCTAGTACTACTAGACTTTTTAACCACAACATCATGAGCGCCGCCTTCAACAATTGAGGTAGAAGATACAAGAGTTAAACGAGCCTTATCTCTAAATTCAGCTAAACTATTTGCACCACAATTTGACATTGTAGACTTAATCTTAGCAGTAGTTACTTTAACATTGTCTCTTAGATATCCTGCATAAGGAACATAAGAGTCAACACCTTCTTCAAAAGACATGCCAGACTTTTGACCTACGTCATATCTTTGCCAGTTACGAGCTCTGTTAGAACCTTCACCCCAGTATTCTTTATAATAAGAACCATTTAAAATAATCTTATTTGTAGGTGATTCTTCAAATCTCGAGAAATATCTACCAAGCATTACAAAGTCAGCACCCATCGCTAAAGCTAAAGAAATATGATGATCATATACTATACCACCATCTGAACAAATTGGTACATAGATACCTGTTTTTTCAAAGTATTCATCGCGAGCCTTAGCCACTTCAATAACAGCTGTTGCCTGGCCTCTACCAATACCCTTTGTTTCTCTTGTGATACAGATAGATCCTCCACCAATACCGATTTTAATAAAATCAGCACCTGCATCAGCTAAGAATCTAAATCCTTCTTCATCAACAATATTGCCAGCACCTACTTTAACTCTGTCGCCATATTCTGAATGAATCCAAGCGATTGTATCTTTTTGATACTCAGTAAAACCTTCAGATGAGTCAATACATAATACATCAACACCAGCTTTAACTAGAGCTGGGACTCTTTGCTCATAATCCCTAGTATTAATACCAGCACCTACAATAAACCTTTTATGTTCATCTAATAGTTCATTAGGATATTCTTTATGAGCTTCATAGTCTTTTCTAAACACTAAATAAACAAGTCTATTTTCATCATCAATAATTGGTAAAGTATTTAATTTATTTTCCCAAATTAAATCGTTACATGCGCTTAAATCTAAAGATACATGACCACATACTAGCTTTTCAATTGGTGTCATATATTTAGAAACAGAATCATTTAAATCAACTCTTCCTAGCCTATAGTCTCTAGAAGTAATTAACCCCATTAACAAACCGTGGTTTTTACCATCATCAGTTACCGCAACAGTTGAATGTCCTGTTTTTTCAATAACTTCTAATAGTTCACCAATTGTACTATCGGGTTTAACATTTGCATCACTAATAACAAAACCAGCTTTATGGGTTTTCACTTTTCTAACCATTTCAGCTTGTTCCTCAATAGATTGTGAGCCATAAATAAAGCTAATACCGCCCTCTTTAGCTAAAGCGATAGCCATCGTATCATTGGATACTGATTGCATGATAGCTGAAACCATTGGAAGTTTTAGTTCAATTTCACTTTTTTCACCTTTTTTAAATCTTACTAAAGGAGTGGTTAAATCAACATTAGCTGGAGTATTTTCTCTAGTAGATAAACCAGGTACAAGTAAGTATTCATTAAAAGTTCTAGATTCTTCTTTAAAAAATTTTGCCATGTTTGCTCCTTTTATATTTATACTAATATAACACAAATAAAGCCTTTCAAATATGATAAAATTGAAAAAGTTAGGAGCCTATTATGAAATTAAAAAATTCTTATTTTTTTACATTAAGAGAAGACGCTAGAGATGAAGATTCAGCTAGTGGTAACCTACTTGTAAAAGCCGGCTATATTAAAAAAACAAGTGCTGGTATCTATATGATGCTTCCTCTAGGCTTAAGAGTGGAAGAAAAAATCGAAAACATTATTAGAAAACATATGAACGCTGCTGGTGGCCAAGAAGTTAAAATGCCAGCTTTAATCGCGAGTGAATATTATGAAAACTCTGGAAGATTAAAAGGCTTTGGCCCTTCTATCTTCAAACTAAAAGATAGAACTGGTAAAGATATGGTCCTTGGTCCAACGCATGAAGAATTATTTGCGTTTGCGTCTAAATCGATGATTAGATCTTATAAAGATATGCCATTTAATCTATATCAAATTCAAACAAAATTTAGAGATGAACCAAGAGCTAGATTTGGCCTAATTA
>CAVBAX010000001.1:8918-10683 GCA_963593105.1 Candidatus Methanomethylophilaceae archaeon
GAAAGATGCTTATTCATTCGACACAAATGAAGAAGGATTAGATGTTTCTTATAAAAAAATGTTTGATGCCTATAAGGCAATATTTGATGAAGTTGGATTAGATTATAGAATTGTAAAAGCTGATACTGGCATTATGGGTGGTCTTTTATCAGAAGAATTTCAAGCCATTACACCAGTTGGTGAAGACAGTGTAATCTATTGTGATTGTGGCTATTCAAGTAATGAGGAAGTTGCTGAACTTATTTCTTGTCCAACAAACGAAGAAGAAAAAGAGCTTCAAAAGATAGAAACACCACACTGCAAAACCATTGAAGAAGTTTGTGGATTATTAAATATTGATCCAAAAAATTCCATCAAAGCTTTATTAATGAATATCAACAATGAACTTGTAGTCTTCTTTATTAGAGGTGATAGAGAACTTAATGAAAATAAAGTATGTAAATTGCTAAATTGTTCAGAAGTAAACTTCGCAGATGATTCTTTAATCAATACAAGTAATGCGGTACCAGGTTTTACTGGTCCAATTGGTTTAAACGCAAAGATTGTAGTTGACAAAGAAGTCATGAACATGAAAAACTTCTGTTGTGGCGCAAATGAAAATGGTTATCATTATATCAACGCTAATGTAAAAGACTTTAAGGCTGATATAGTTGGCGATATCTCTAATGTCAAAGAAGGTGATATTTGCCCAGTATGTGGTAAACCATTAAAAATGACTAAGGGCATTGAAGTTGGCAATACTTTTAAACTAGGTACTAAATATTCAAAAGCACTAGACTTAAGTTATTTAAATGCTGAAAATAAACTAGAAGATGTATGGATGGGTTCATATGGTATTGGCGTAGGTAGAACTATGGCGGCTGTTGTTGAACAAAACAACGATGAAAAAGGTATTATATGGCCACTTAATATCGCACCATATCACGCAATTATCCTTATCATGGTCAGCAAAGATGAAAATCAATGTAAGATTGCAAATGATCTATATGATAGATTAAATGCTTTAGGTGTTGAAACGATATTAGATGATAGAAATGAAAGACCTGGTGTTAAATTTAATGATGCTGAGCTAATCGGTATACCTTATCGTATAACAGTTGGCAAAAAAGCAACCGAAGGCATTGTTGAATTAAAGAAACGTGATGAAGATGAAGTTAAAGAAATGACTATTGATGAAGTTGTAAATTTCTTATCTTCTCTTATTAATAAATAAAGCTCCTAAGGGAGCTTTATTTATTAGGTGAAAGTTAAAAAAAACATTTACTATTACCTATAAAGACAATAAAAAGCTCAAACGAGCTTTTTATTGTACTAATATTTTTTCACTAAGTTCTATATCGAATAAAGATAATAAAGTACTTAAACAATCAAAGTCATCAACTGCATAAACAAAGTCTAAGCCACAATAATTATAAGATTGTGATATTAAATCACCATTATCTAAACCCAGTTTTTCAAGATTTGCACTAGTGAGCACTTTATTAAAAGTAGTCTTATCATTCTTATATTGACTTATCGAATTGCGCATTGTTCTTGTAAAAACAGATAAGTCGTTTTGATAGTTGTTTAAAACATCGTTTGATACAAATAAACCATAAGTAGGAAAATCAGTGAAGCTATATTTACTTTGATAAATATTATTTATTTCTTCAATCTTATAAATATCTTGTTGCTTATAATCATCATAATTGTTATAGTCAATCTCAGTAAGAATAACGCCCCCTATTTCGCCACTTTCAAAAGCTGAATGTAGGGCGTTTAAATC
>CAVBAX010000001.1:10693-18871 GCA_963593105.1 Candidatus Methanomethylophilaceae archaeon
GTAATAAACAAAATTATAAGCACTTAAATCTTCGCTTAAACTATTAAGAACTCCTTCAATTACCAATCCTTTTCCATATACACCTACATCACCTTTATAAAAGCCTTCATCATATGAACAAATATAGTAACGAGAATGAACTAATATAGCTAATAGTTTATAGTTATCACTATTTAAACACTTGCTAACACCAATATTAATTGGAGCGATAATAATATCGCTATCCTCATTATCAAAGGCAGTTTCAATATCATATGAGTTGGATGTAACTGATATTGGATAATCATCATTACTAAAACCAAGTAAAGCTAAAGTTGGCGTTTGATTAATGGATAAGATTGAAAACTTATTAGCACTAGAATCAACAGCTGAGCTTGGCCTACAAGCACAAAGTGACAACAATAGCACTAATAAAATAGTAACCTTTTTTAGCATGTAAACTTGCTTACTTCATCTTTAAATGACTTGATTGCCTCTTGTAAAGACATAGAAGTATTTCCTTGTGTGCCATATCTTCTAATATTTACAGAATCCTCATTCATTTCACCATCGCCAACAACAATTTGTACCGGAATCTTTTTAAGTTGAGCTTCTCTAATACGGTATCCTAACTTTTCATTACGATCATCTACTTCAACTCTAAAGCCCGCTTTAACAAATTCCTCTTTAACTTTGTATGCATAATCACTATGGATTTCACTATTTACTGGAACTATAACCACTTGTTCAGGAGCTAACCATAATGGGAAAGCACCCTTTGTTTCTTCAATGATGAAGGCAGTAAATCTATCAAAGGTACCAAATATAGCTCTATGAATAACGACAGGAACTTGTTTTTCACCATTTGAATCAACATAGTTAAGTTCAAATCTTCTAGGCAATAAGAAATCTAATTGACATGTTGATAAAGTTACCTCTGGTCCAACTGCTGGTTTTACTTCAACATCTAACTTAGGACCATAGAAAGCAGCCTCACCTTTAGCTTCAAAATAATCAACACCAAGTTCATTTAATACTTCTCTTAATTTGTTTTCAGCATTATCCCACATCTTGTCATCATCAAAGTATTTTTCCTTATCTTCTTTATCTCTTAAAGATAGTCTAAATTTATAATCTTTGATGCCAAAGTCCTTATATACATCTAGAATTAGCGCAACAACCTTCTTAAATTCTTCACCGATTTGATCAGGTCTTACAAATAAGTGAGCATCGTTTTGGCACATGCATCTAACTCTTTCAAGGCCTTTAACAGCACCTGAAGCTTCATATCTAAAGTCAGTTGCAAATTCACCAATTCTTACTGGTAAGTCTCTATATGAATGTAGCTTGTTTTTATAAACTAACATATGATGAGGACAATTCATAGGACGTAAAACAAATTCTTCATCGTCTACTTTCATAAGTGGGAACATATTTTTTTGGTAATGATCCCAATGTCCTGAAGTTACATATAATTGCTTAGTACCTACACATGGTGTATAGACATGTTGATAGCCTAAAGCTTGTTCCTTACGATAAATATAATTTTCAAGTTGTTTTCTAACAATAGAACCATTAGGTAACCATAAAGGCATACCAGCACCAACTAGTGGTGAGGTCATAAAGATTTCAAGGTCTTTACCAATCTTACGATGGTCTCTTTCTTTAGCCTCTTCTAGTTCTTGTAAGTATTTGTCTAAATCTTCCTTATTGTCAAAACATACACCATAGATTCTTTGAAGCATCTTGTTTTTTGCGTCGTTTTTCCAATAAGCACCAGAATGCTTAATTAGTTTAAAGTTCTTTAATTCTTTAACTGTTTCAACATGTGGACCACGACATAAATCAGTGAAATCACCTTGGCTATAACAAGAAATAACTTGTTCACTTTCATCCATTCTATTAATTAAATCAATCTTATAAGGATCGTCTTTAAACATTTCTAAGGCTTCACTCTTAGAAATTTCATGTCTTACAATACGCTTACCATCTTTAGCGATTTTCTTCATTTCTTTTTCAATCTTCTCTAGGTCTTCTGTTTTAATAACGTCATCACCTAAATCGATATCGTAATAGAATCCTTCTTCAATAACTGGCCCTACCCAAAACTTTGCGTTTGGATATAAATGAGATACAGCTTGAGCAAGTAAGTGAGCACATGAATGGTTTAATGTGTTAAGTCTTGCATCTTCTTTAATGTTAATCATAAATTTCCTCCTGACAAATAAAAAAGGTGATACAAGGGCGAAAAAATCGCGGTACCACCTTATCTTATTACTTAAACTCTTAACGCGAGTACACGTCCATTATTAGTGGAACTCATAAGTAGTAACTATATCATCTAGTGATTGTTTGCACCATCCACAATCTCTCTTTAACATCAACGATATAATCGTGTCTTAATCTTCGTATGCAATAAATTATAAGACTTGCTTGAAGAGTTTTCAATATAGTATGATTTAAAAAAGGAAATATTATGAGTAAAACATTAGTTGAACAAACAGCGAAGCAAATTCTAGAAATGATTCAAAATAAATACCCTACCGGCAGTAAACTTCCAACCGAAAGAGAACTTCAAGAAGTAACTGGTGCTGGCAGAAATAGCATAAGAGAAGCATTAAAAATATTAGCTTCAAGAAACATCGTTGAAATTAGGCAAGGATCTGGAACTTTTGTATCCAATAAAAAAGGCGTATCTGATGATCCTTTAGGCTTTTCTTTAATTAGCGATAGAGTAAAGCTTACAAAAGATTTATTACAAGTAAGAGTTATCATTGAACCCCAAATTGCTGAACTAGCAGCGCAAAACGCAACAAGTGAAGATATAGAAAACCTAGAAAAAGTATTAGTCAAAATGGAATCATTAATGAAAGATAAAAAAGATTATTCAAGTCTAGATAATGATTTTCATATATCAATTGCCAAATGCACACACAATATCGTTATGGAAAATCTAATACCAGTTATTTCATCTGGTGTAACTGTATTCGCTAAAGAGGTTGAAGAAACCGAATTTGAAAAAACTTTAATAAGCCATAGGTTGATATTTGAATATATTAAAGACCATAAGCCAATAGAGGCTAAAAACCAAATGGAATATCATTTGTTATATAACATAGATCGTTATAATCACTAAACAATCCAAAAAAGGATTGTTTTTTTATTATGATGTGATAACATAAAGTCGTAAATTGGTAGGATGAATATTTAATTTATTACTACCTTAACCGTTTTTTTAGAAAAAAGGAGGAAAATTTATGGGACGATTTGATGTACTTGTAATTGGTGGTGGTGTCGTAGGTAGTGCGATCGCTAGAGAACTTACAAGATACAAACTAAAGATTGGCGTTTTAGAAAAAAATCTAGATGTTTGTTATGAGACAAGTGGTAGAAACTCAGGCGTAGTACATGGTGGCTTTGCCTATGATCCTGGTACTTTAAAGGCTAAGCTTTGTGTACAAGGAAATAAAATGATGGATGAGCTATCTAAGGACTTAGGCTTTGAATTCAAAAGATGTGGCAAAGTTCTTGTAGGTAAAACTGAAGAAGATTTGCAAAACCTTAAGAAGACAATTGCCCAAGGTAAAAAAAATGGGGCTTCAAATTTATTCTTAATAGACAAAGAAGAACTACATAAAATTTGTCCTACCGCAGTTGGTGAATTCGCAATGTTTTCAAAAAATTCTGGTATCTTAGATCCCTTCAATTACACTATTGCCTTAGCTGAGAATGCATGTAATAATGGTGCAAAATATTTCTTTGATAATGAAGTAATAGATATTAAATTTGACAAAGAAGAAAAAGAATATACTGTAACTACAACAAAGGATACATATAAAACTTCTTGGGTTATTAATGCAGCAGGACTTGGTTGTGGTAAGGTATCAGATATGTTAGGCATTAAGGGCTATAAGATTATTGGCTCTAAGGGCGATTATATTATTCTTGATAGAAGATTAGGTGCCCTACTTCCAATGCCAATCTATCCAGTTCCAAGTAACACTTATATGGGAATACATGTTACAAATACAACTGATGGAAATGTTATTATTGGTCCAAATGCTGAAGTAACAAATAATTTTGAATACTATGGTGTTCCTCAAGAAAACATGGATTATCTAGCAAATAGCGCAAGTGAGATTTGGCCATATATTAAAAAAGCAGATTATATTAGAAACTATTCGGGTATCTTACCAAAATGGGTTGATGATAATGGTGTAATTCAAGATTTTAAAATTGAAATTAAAGATGATATTGCCCCACAAGCTGTTAACCTTGTAGGTATAGAATCTCCAGGTCTAACAGCTGCCGTTCCAATCGCCATGATGGTAGTTGATATGATTAAAGAAAGAATTAATTTAGAAGAAAATAAGAACTTTAATCCAAAACGTGAAGGTATTGTTAGATTTGAACAAGCAAGTGATGAAGAAAAAGAAAAACTAATCAAGCAAGATCCTGACTATGGCGAAGTAATTTGTAGATGTGAGAAAGTAACTAAAGCTGAAATTCTAAAGGCAATTCACAATCCTCTAGGTGTTTCTACTATGACTGGTATTAAATATAGAACACGTTCAATGATGGGCAGATGTCAAGGTGGCTATTGTCAAATGCGTATTGAAAAAATGATCGAAGACGAACTTGGTATTAAAGATACAGATGTAAGATATGCTAGAAAGAATTCTTGGATATTTACAGGCAATGTAAAGGGAGAAGAATAATATGGAAACAAAAGATGTAATTATTGTCGGTGGCGGTCCTGCTGGACTTAGCGCTGCTGTTGAACTTTATAAAAAAGGTATCAAAGATATCTTAATTGTCGAAAGAGAAAAAAGTATGGGTGGAATCTTGAGACAATGTATCCATGATGGCTTTGGACTTACTAGATTTAAAGAAACGCTATCAGGTCCAGAATATGCCCAAAAATTTATTGATGAAGTTATTAAACTTAATATACCCTATATTACAGATACAACTGTTTTATCTATCTCCCCAGATAAAGTTGTAACACTAGCTTCATCATCTGGTTTAAAAAAGATTCAAGCTAAGGCAGTCATTCTAACTATGGGCTGTAGAGAAAGAACAAGAGGCGCTTTATCAATTCCAGGAGAGCGTCCTACAGGTGTATTTACAGCAGGTGTTGCCCAAGCTTATATCAATTTATATAATCGCATGGTTGGCAAAGAAGTTGTAATACTTGGCTCTGGCGATATTGGTATGATAATGGCTAGACGTTTAACTCTTGAAGGTGCACATGTAAAAGCTGTATTTGAAATCATGCCTATTCCTTCAGGCTTACCTAGAAATATTGAACAATGCTTAAACGATTATAATATCCCTTTATATTTAAGCCATACTATTACCGATATTCATGGCAATGAAAGAGTAACTGGTGTTACGGTATCCAAAGTAGATGAACACTTAAAGCCAATCAAGGGAACTGAAAAAGAATATGAATGTGATACTGTAATTCTTTCAGTTGGCCTAATTCCTGAAAATGAATTATCACTTGATGCAGGTGTCAAATTAGATCCTAGAACTAAAGGCGCAATTGTAGATGAAAACTTCATGTGTGAACAAGAAGGTTTCTTCGCTGCTGGCAATGTCTTACATGTACATGATTTAGTTGACTTTGTATCTATGGAAGCAGAAAAATTAGCAGATGGTGTTAGTGAATATATCACTAATGGTAAGCTTGATAAATGTGATATTAACATAAAAGCTAATCCAGGAATCAATCATACTGTTCCAATGAAAATATCTGGCAAAAAAGATGTTAACATCTCAATGCGAGTTTCAAAGAAACTTGAAAATTGCACTATTGTAATTTCTCAAGGTGAACATGTAATCGCTAAGAAATTTATGAAGAAAGCACTTCCTGCGGAAATGATTCAAATTCCAATTAAAAAAGAAAATATTAATTCTAAAGAAGAAATCGAGGTTAGTATTCTATGAAAAAAGTAATGACTTGTATTATTTGTCCAAATGGTTGTGAACTTGAAACTGAAATTGAAAATGGAAAAGTAATATCTGTTAAAGGCAATCTTTGTCCAAGAGGCAAAGCATATGCCCTTCAAGAAGTTGAAAGTCCAAAAAGAACTATCGCCTCTTCTGTAAGCATTAAAAACGGTAGCCTACCACTGGTAAGTGTTAGACTAAATAAAGCTATTGATAAAGATAAAATCTTTGAAGTAATGAAAGAAATCAATAGCATTACACTAGAAGCACCAGTACATGTTGGTGATGTTATAGTTAAAAATATTCTTGGTACCGATAGTGATTTAATTGTTACTAAAAATATCGATAAAGTTGATTAAACAAATTTAGCCTACATATTAGTTATGTAGGCTTTCTTTTAGAAAAAAAAGACAAGTGTATTAGACTTGTCAATAAAAGGTTTGTATTAAGCCTTTGTCTTTTCGTTGTATTCTTCTAATAAATCGCTTCTAGGTTTAATTTTTCTTTTCTTAACACCATAATCATAGAATTTAAGCCATAGTTCTTTATCATCATCGCTATACCAGCTAACAACATCAAGGCCATGATAAAGTGTAGATTCTTTATCATTGTATCGGCAATTTTTATAGTAATATTCTATTGCCTCATCGAATTCATTTAATTTAATTTGGGTAATTAAAACTAAATCACATAAATTGTTTATATTATCATCATAAGTATAATCTTTTAAACCCTTATTGTTGACACCATTTATTTCTATTTTACCCTCAATCAATTTCTTTGTTAGATCTAATAAATTATGAAGTTCAGCAGATGTTTTTAGATTTGAAACAAGCGCTGTCTGTTGACTAAAATGTAAAGAAACCGTACCAAGACCGCCAGTAGATGAGCATACAATCAAATCAATTAATTCATCATTGCTATATTTATCATTTAGTATTCTCTTGGCAAACATACTATAAAGCTCATATTGGCTAATACCACTAGATTTAAATGGGTCAGTTGAAGAAAAAATATAATAGTTACATTCATGGCACAACATTTTATAGATTCTCATTAATAAACGTGAAGTTTAATAGTAAAAAGGACTATCACTAGTTATCTTATCAAGCTCTTTAACATACCTCTTAACATGAAAACGCCATTTAGGTCTTTGATTTTTAGGAATTGTTCTATTTGGAATAAAGTAATAACCAGCATAAGCATCTGATAGAAAATCATCAATCTCATCACGAGGTTCATAAAAATCGTCTTCACTAATTTCACCTATTGACTTTTACACATCACATCCTAAAACATTCTTAATCGCAAAGTCAGCTTCATCTTTCTTGCCACTAGGAAGAAGCTTGTAAGTCCCCACAATAGCCTTCTTTAATGAATCATTATCGCTATTAGCTAGTAATTTTTTTTAATTCTGTAATTTTCATTTAAAATCACTCATTTACGATAAAAATATTATATAAGAAATACAGTTTTATTTGTTGACTAAAAAAGGATTATCTATAAGTAATAATTTAATAGATAATCCTAATTAATGTTAACTATTTCTTATCTTCTAGTAACTCAATAATTTTATTTAGGGCAATTACTTCATCACTTTGTTTAGGTTCTTCCTTCTTAACTTCTTCCTTAGGCTCTAAAGAAGACTTAAATCTATTGATTGATTTAACGACCGCAAATAGGCAAAGCGCAACAATTAAGAAATCAACAACATTTTGAATGAAGTTGCCATAATTAATAGTAACCGCACTATCCCCTAGTCCCTTTAAGACAAGCTTTAAATCCGTGAATTGAACCTCACCTGTAAGACAAGCAATCAAAGGCATAAAGATATCATTAACAAGTGAATTAACGATACTAGAGAAGGCGGTACCAATAATAACACCGACCGCCATATCTAGCACATTACCCTTCATCGCGAATTCTTTAAATTCGTTTAAGAAGTTTTTCATTATTTAGATAGCTCCTGCTTTTTCGCAAGTAAAGTATTATAAGATTCTTGATACTTAATTAGCTTTTCTTTTTCTTCATTTACCTTAGCTTCAGGAGCCTTAGCTAAGAACTTTTCGTTTGTTAGAATTGAATTAGATCTCTTAATTTCGCCATCAAGTCTCTTTAATTCTTTTTCAATCTTTTCAAGTTCTTCCTTCTTATTAACAACCTCAGACATCTTAAATGAAACTTTACCCTTAGAAATAGGTCTAACAATTGTTTCTTCATTTATTGAATCAACAACTGTAAGCT
>CAVBAX010000001.1:18881-38508 GCA_963593105.1 Candidatus Methanomethylophilaceae archaeon
ATATTGCCTTATCTGAAACAGAAGGAACATAACCTTCGATAACTATTTCTAATTCCTTAGAAGGTTTTACATTATTTTCAGTTCTAAGTTCCCTACTTGCCTTGATGATTTCAAGAAGCGTTTCAATATTTTTAGCTTTAGCTTCATCACATTCTTTTTTATTAGGCCAAGTAGCAGTACAAATTGATACATTTTTTCCGTGTATTGCCTGATATAGTTCTTCAGTAACAAACGGAATAAATGGATGTAATAATCTAATGATAGCGTCTAATACATAAATTAAAGTATTCAAGGTCTTATGCTTTAATTCTTTGTCATCACTATTTAAGGCAGCCTTAGAGAACTCAATATAAGAAGCACAGAAATCATCCCAAATAAAACTCATAAGTTCATTTCCAGCAATACCCATTTCATATCTATCAATATTCATAGCAGTCTTATCAATAATGTTATTTAGCTTATAAACAATCCAATGATCTTGATCGCTATCTAGTGTTGGTTCTTCATACTTGTAGTCTTCATCCATATTCATAAGTACAAATCTAGTTGCATTCCATAACTTATTAATAAAATTCCAAGCAGCCTCAATCTTTTCATTAGAGAAATTAATATCATAACCTGGAGTTGAATTACAAGTTAAGAATAATCTTAAAGAATCATAACCATACTTATCAATAACATCGATTGGATCAATACCATTACCAAGTGATTTTGACATCTTTCTTCCTTGTTCATCTCTTACAAGGCCATGTATTAAGCAATCTTTAAATGGAACATTATGCATAAAATATCTAGCACTTACAGCCATTCTAGCAACCCAGAAGAAGATAATATCATAGCCTGTTACAAGACAATCAGTTGGAAAATATCTTTCAAGTAAATCAGTCTTTTCTGGCCAGCCTAAAGTTGAGAAAGGCCATAAAGCACTTGAAAACCAAGTATCTAAAACATCTTCATCTTGTACATAATTTTCAATGTCTTTTGGTGGATCATATTCACAATATATTTCACCTGTAGTTTTGTGATAATAAACCGGTATTCTATGTCCCCACCATAATTGTCTTGAAATACACCAATCTTCGATTCCATCAAGCCAAGAAGTAAAAGTCTTTTCAAAACGTTTTGGATAGAAATTAATCTTAGTATCAGGATTTTCTTGATTCTTTAATACATCATCAGCTAAAGGCTTCATCTTAACAAACCATTGTTTAGATAAGTAAGGCTCAACCATAGTATCGGTTCTTTCAGAGAAACCAACTGAGTGTTCAATTTCTTCAATTTTTACTAATTGTCCTTGCTGCTTAATTCTTTCAACCACTTTATCACGACATTCATATCTATCTAAGCCCTTGAACTCACCTGCAAGTTCATTCATAGTCGCATCTTCATTCATACATACAGGCATTTTAAGATTATGTCTTAAAGCAATTTGATAGTCATTGGGATCATGAGCTGGTGTGCATTTCATAGCGCCTGTACCAAAACCAATCTCAATATATTCATCACCAATAATCGGAAGAATATCACCATTGGCAGGATTGATACAACACTTACCAATTAAATGATTAAGGTTTTCATCTTTTGGATTAACAACTACACAAACATCGCCAAACATTGTTTCAGGACGTGTTGTCGCAACATCAAATGTTTCATCACTATCAACCAGTTTATATTTAAAGTAATACATCTTACCTTTTACATCTTTATGAATTACTTCAATATTGCTTAGTGCAGTCTTAGCTTCAGGGTCCCAATTAATTACTCTTTTGCCTTGATAAATTAAGCCTTCTTTATAATAATCAACAAAGACCTTAACTACAGCCTTTGACAAACCTTCATCCAATGTAAATCTTTCCTTAGAATAATCAACAGATAAACCAGTCTTAGCCCATTGTTTTCTAATGAAACTTGCGTATTCTTCTTTCCACTCCCACGCTTTTTCTAAGAATTTTTCTCTACCAATATCATATCTAGAGATACCTTGTTGCTTAAGTCGTGCATCTACTTTAGCTTGGGTAGCAATGCCAGCGTGATCCATACCTGGAAGCCATAAGCAATCATAACCTCTCATTCTCTTATATAAAATAATCATATCTTGTAAAGCATTATCAAAAGTATGTCCAATGTGTAACTTACCTGTAACATTTGGTGGAGGTATAACTATACAATATGGTTTTTTACTTAAATCACCAGCAGTAAAATAGCCTTTTTCAAGCCATTTTTCATACTTACCATCCTCAACTTTTTTAGCGTCGTATTTTGTCTCTAACATAAATCTCCTTTTTCAAAATAAAAAAGGTGATACAAGGGCGAATAATCGCGGTACCACCTTACTTTTAGCTTAAATTCTTAACGCGAATAACGTATTATCTTACTAATTTCAGATAATAAACTCCAAGACTACTTTTCACTTGTTTTACGTATTCTTTGCACCAAGTAGAACATCTCTAAATGTCACAAACAAGTTACTTCCTTCTTTTCTTTGTCTTATAAATTATAAACAATACTTATTATTTAATCAATTATTATTGCTTCTATGATCTGATACCTTAAAACCATGAGATTCAAGAATTGATGTAACCTTTAAATCATCCGTTTCATTTGTTCTTAATACAATTTGTACACCATCATATCTTGTAACTATAAAATGTGTAATATTAATATTACTTTCAGCCAATACTGTACCAAGTTTCTTTAAGATACCAACTTCATCTTGAGGCACATCAATTACTACTCTACTGCCGCAAGAATAATAACCCATTAAATCAATAAAAGCGCCAAAGATTACTTTTTGAGTAATAATACCAACAATTCCATTATTTTCATCAACTACTGGTAAACATGTAACATTATATATATTCATCTTTTCAGCAGCTTCTTCAAGTAAGGCATCAGGACCAATAGCATGCACATCGCAAATCATGATATCCTTACATTTAGTCTTATTTAATAAAGAATTAATTTCATAAACTGATAAAGTTGTAGCCTTACTAGGTGCAAAATCAGCAAGCGTAGAGCCAGTTATTAATCCAACTAATTTACCATTTTGACAAATTGGCACACGATGGAAATCACCTTTTTTCATTGCATCAAAAGCTTCAGTAATTGAATCATTTGGACTTAAAACTATAGGATTTTTAGTCATCCAATCTTTAACATACATAATTTATCCTCCTAGATATGCTTTTTGAACTTCACTTGAAGAAATTAATTCTTCACCAGTTCCACTTAATACAATCTTTCCTGTTTCCATAACATAAGCACGATTTGCGATTTCAAGCGCCATCTTAGCATTTTGTTCAACAACAAAGACAGTTGTACCAGCCTTATTTATTTCTTTAATTATCGCAAAAATTTCCTTAACTAGCAAAGGTGATAAACCCATTGAAGGCTCATCTAACAGCAATACTTTAGGTTGAGACATTAGTGCCCTACCCATTGCGAGCATTTGTTGTTCACCACCTGACAAAGTACCAGCTAATTGTTTTTCTCTTTCCTTTAAACGAGGAAATAATTCAAAGACATGATCTAATGTTTTAGAAATTAATTCCTTATCTTTAATCAAATATGCACCAAGTTCCAAATTTTCTCTTACCGTTTGAGAAGCAAAAACATGTCGTCCTTCAGGTACTTGAATAAGACCTAAGGAAACAATCTTATCAGCAGGAATCTTAGAAATTTCTTTATCGTCTAAGGTAATAGTACCAACTTTAGGTTTAATTAAACCAGATAAAGCATGCATAGTTGTTGTCTTACCAGCACCATTTGCACCAATTAAAGCAACAATTTCACCATCTCTTACTTCGAAGTTAATACCTTTAACAGCTTCAATATAACCATAGTTAATATGTAAATTTTCTACTTTTAACATAATTAATCTCCCAAATATGCCTTAATAACTTCCGGATTATTTTGAACTTCGCTTGGACTACCTGAAGTTAATACTTGACCAAAATTTAAAACTGTAATCTTTTCACATACACCCATTACCAATTTCATATCATGTTCAATTAGTAAGATGGCGATATTAAACTTATCTCTAATAAAACGAATAGTATTCATAAGTTCTTCAGTTTCAGTTGGATTCATACCAGCAGCTGGCTCATCTAACAATAATAGACAAGGATTAGTTGCTAAGGCTCTAGCTATTTCTAACCTTCTTTGGCCACCATATGGCAAAGAAGAAGCTTTAGTATCCGCAAATTCTTGAAGATTAAAGATACTTAATAATTCAATTGCTTTTTCATGCATTTGTTTTTCTTGTTTTAAATAACGCGGAAATTTAAAGATACCTTCTAGTGTTGAATAATTCATAGAATTATGTAAACCAATCAATACATTTTCTTCTACGCTCATATTAGAAAATAATCTAATGTTTTGGAAAGTTCTAGCAATTCCAGCCTTATTAACATCAATGGTAGACATATCTTTGGTATCCTTACCATTTAAAATAATGCAACCTCTAGTAGGTGTATAAACCTTAGTAAGCAAATTAAATACCGTAGTCTTGCCAGCACCATTAGGTCCAATTAGACCATAAATATCATTCTTGCCAATTTGAATATCAAAATTATTAACAGCAGTTAGACCACCAAAGTCAATACCTAGTTTTTTAGCTTCTAATACATATTCACTCATGGTTAGCCTCCTTCTTTTTGAATTTAAACAAATTCTTAATGTTTTGTTTAAATAATTCTAGATAATTCATTAATACTTTATTATTAGATAAAATCATAACAAGAATTAAAACAATCGCATAAATTATCATACGATAGTCATTAAATGACCTTAAAGCTTCTGGAAGTACAATCAATAAAGTTGTTGAAACCATGGTACCGGTCATATTTCCTAGACCTCCTAGTACAACATAAACAAGAATTAAAATAGACAAATTAAAATCAAACTTAGTTGCTTTAAAACTAGAATAACCTAATCCATAATAAGCACCAGCCATACCTGTTAAAAACGCTGAAATCACAAAGGCCATAAGTTTATATTTAGTGATATTTACACCAAGTGAAGTAGCTGCAATCTTATTGTCACGGCAAGCTTCGATTGCCCTACCTGACTTAGAATTTATAAGATTATAAATTATAAATAAAGTAAATAAAATCAAAACAACACCAGATAAAAAAGTCGATAGCTTAGTAGCGGTACTTGCGCCTAATGCTCCTTTAATAAGTAAGTCGCCATTATCAGCAAGGTTTGTATTATCACTTATAAATGACATATGTAAACCTGCATCATCTACTCCTACATATAGATTCAAGAAAATAGTTTTTATGATTTGACAAAAGGCAAGTGTAACAATCGCAAGATAGTCACCATCAAGTTTTAATACAGGTATACCAATAATCAAGCCAAATACAGATGAAATTAATCCACCTACTAGTATTGCGATAATTAAACACAAAACTGGAGAAAAACCATTTCTTTCAAGACATCCAGCACATACAACACCTGAAAACGCACCCACTGCCATAAAACCAGCTTGACCTAAACATAAATCGCCTAAATAGCCTACAAGCAAGTTTAAAGCTAAAGCAGCTACAATATAAGAACATGTAGGAACAAGTAAGGCATTCATTGTTTGTGATAAAGAGCCTGTACTATTTAAAATGGTAATCAAAACATAAGCAACAATTACTATAAGATAAGAAGTCAAAGGCTTACGATTTTTCTTGAAAAAATTCTTCATTATACTTTCTCCTTTACTTTCTTTCCTAAAAGTCCCGTTGGCTTAAATAATAACACTAAAATTAAAACACCAAAAGCAATAGCATCCGATAGTTCAGATAACCCATAAGCTTTTACTAATGTTTCAATAACGCCTAGTAACAAACCTCCTAAAAGTGCACCTGGAATTGAACCAATACCACCAATAACAGCAGCAGTAAAAGCTTTTATACCAGGCATAGAACCTAGAGTTGGTGTAACAGTAGGATATGTCGCGCAAAGCAACATTGCCGCAACTGCAGCAAGTCCTGAACCAATCGCAAAAGTTAAAGAAATAATATTATTAACATTAATACCCATTAAAGCAGCTGCTTGTTTATCTTCTGAACAAGCTCTCATTGCTTTACCAATTTTAGTCTTTTTGACAAACATATTAAGGCCAAACATAATAAGCACACAAACTAATATTGTAATAAGCATTTGATAAGAAATATTTAATTCACCATTAAATAAAGATATAGAACCATAATCTAAAATCGTAGGAAATATCTTAGCAGCAGAGCCAAAGACCAGTAAGGCTGTATTTTGTAAAAAATAGCTAACACCAATAGCCGTAATTAAAACAGCTAAGCTACTAGCTTCTCTAAGTGGCTTATAGGCCAATCTTTCTATTACAACACCTAAAATTGTACATACTAAAATTGAAAAAATTAGTGCCACAATTAACGGTAGTCCTGCTCTATATAATGCGATAAAAGCAGCATAAGCACCAATCATGATTACATCACCATGGGCGAAGTTTAGCATCTTAGCGATACCATAAACCATCGTATATCCAAGGGCTATAATCGCATAAATTGATCCAAGTCTTATACCACCAATTAAATTAGATATAAAGATCATTTAATTCCCCTCCTTTTTTATCAAACGCAAAGAAGTTGCCAAGTGGCAACTTCTTTAAATGTAACTGTTATTAGTTAGCAGCTACTAGACTACCATCTTTAACTTGGAATGCTAAAGGAGCTTTAACAACAGCACCATTGCTATCCCATGTCATATCTGAACCAGTTAAACCAGAATATGTGAAACCACCTTGGAATTGAGCTAGTAATAATTCACCTAAGTCTTGTGCAGACATATCAGCAGTTGCACCAGCTTCAACTAATGCATTATAGATTGCATAAACAACATCATATGCATCAGCAGCAAATTGATTAGGATTGCTACCAGCTAAAGCATTGAACTTTTCAACAAATGAAACAGTAGCATCATCACTTGCAGTATAAGCAAATGGTGTTAAGTAATAAACTCCTTCAAATACAGAAACATCTACACCTTCTTGTTCAAGAGCTCCATCAAAACCATCAACACCAAAGAATACAGGAGTATAACCAGCTGATTGGCAAGCTAAGATAATCTTAGTATCGTTTTCATAATATAAAGGTAAGAAAACAAGTTCAGCACCAGCATTCTTAGCATCATTAACACCAGTTGAGAAATCAGTTGCATTATCAGCAGTGAAAGAATAAGTTGAAACAGTTTCTAGACCTAACTTTTCAGCTTCAGCCATAAATGCTTCATAAACACCTACTGAATAATCAGAATCTGATTGATAGAATACTGCAACCTTTGAAGCAAGATTGTTTTCAGAAATATAATCTGCAGCAGCAGTACCTTGTTCAGGATCTGCAAAACACATTCTGTAGACATAGTCCTTACCATCAATAATATCTTGTGCAGAACCACTTGGAGTCATAGCGAAGATGCCAGCATCATTGTAGCTATCAGCAACTGCTAAAGATGAACCAGTTGTAGTACAAAGCATACTTACTTGCATACCCCAGTCAACCAATTGAGCATAAGCCTTAGAAGCTTCTTCACCATCACCCTTATCATCTAAGAAGTTTAGTTCAAGTTTCCACTCATCATCACCTCTTGTAGCATTAATTTCTTCAACCGCTACTTGAGCACCATATTGAACAGCAAGACCATATTGAGCGTATTCGCCAGTTGTTGGACCAGAACCGCCAATCTTAATTACATTAGTTGATTCACTAGCAGATCCATCTGTAGTTGTATCATCACTAGTACTAGATGATGATGAACATGCAGCTAGAGATACTACCATGAACAAACTAACTAAAACGACTAATAATTTTTTCATTTAAATTTTCCTCCCTATAATCGTTTCAATCTATAGACAAGCTTTATTAAGCTATATCTAACAAAATAAAAGATGGACGATAGCCCATCTTAACAAAACAAATAAGTACAAGCTATCTATTAACTGACTAAAAGACTACGTAAGCTAAGTAGTCGAATAATAATCACGCTAATAATAGCACTAAGCTCACTGGAGAAATTATGACAACAATTTTTATTCTGATTAGTATATCGCATCCTTAATTCCTCCTTCATGTAAATATAGTACAAAAATGAAAAAAGCATGTCAATAATATTTTCATATTATTTTCATGCTTTTGAAAATCTTTTCATTAAGACAATTTGTAGAAAATTGGAGAACTACCACTATTGATATAAATAGATCTAATAACAGTTGTTCCATTATAGTTGCCATGTAAAGATTGATCACCACCAAGGTAAATAGCCCAATGTTGATAACCTGTTCCACCATTTTCATAATAGATTAAATCACCAGGTTCTGGACTATCTGTTTGATAGATATCCGAAAATGATCTCCATTCACCTCTATAAGCTTGAATAAACAATTGAGCAATATAGTAACAATCACCTGGCATACCAACCAAACTATTAGCGATTGTCCATACATCCGCACCTGCTACCTCGCTTAAATTAAATGAGTAAGATCTTAAGCCTACACTTTCTTCTTGTTTAAGCTTTTCTTGTTCTTCTTCATATTCTTTGATTGCTGCATCCATATTATCTTGTGCTTTCACAAAATTTACAGTTGCATATTCGTGTCCTTTTGAAGTTAGAACATATTTTGTGTTTCCATTATCGACAAACACAGTGTCGTTTTTTGTACTTGTATTATCACTAATAGATGCTACAAGCAATTCGTCATCAGAAGCTGATTCATTGGTATAAGTATTGGCGTAAACTTGATTACTACTTGGTACCAAAACTACTAATACAGACTCAATTAATAAGGGGACACGGTTAATAAATTCAATAAAACTATTCATCATTCTCCTTTATAAGTGACTCAATACTGTTAGCCACAATATCTATATTAACACTTTTAAGGCATGAAACGCAAATCCCGCCCTCTATACCTAATGTTTTATAGATGATCTTGAGCTGATTAATTCGTTGATTATTAGAAAATTTATCACATTTATTAAAGACAAACAATACTGGAATATTATGTTCATTTAAGTATTCCAACATATCTTTGTCATCTTGGTTTGGTGTTCTTCGAATATCCAAAATCATTACACAAAGCTTTAAAGGCTCACGACATGAAAAATATTCATCCATCATTTCACCAAACTCTATCATTTCTTTTTCACTTCTTCTAGCATAACCATAGCCTGGTACATCACATACTGTATATTTACCATTAACATCAAAGAAGTTTAAAAGACGAGTTTTACCAGGAGTCTTACCTACATAAGCTACTTTTCCATAAAGTTTATTTATTAAAGATGATTTTCCTACATTACTTCGGCCCACAAAAACCACCTCTGCATTAGATACAGGATATTGTTCAAGTTTAGTAGCCGAAGAAATAAATTTAATCATTAATAATAGCCTCTTTTAAAATAGTATCAACCTTTTCTACTGGTAAAAACTCAATATTATTCTTAACAACATCAGGTAGCTCATCTAAATCTTTTACATTGCCTTTAGGAATAAATATCTTTTTGATACCACTTCTATTGGCCGCAATAGACTTCTCCTTAAGCCCACCAATTGGAAGCACATTACCTCTTAAAGTAACCTCACCTGTCATTGCCACATTGGCATCAACAGCTTTATTTGTTAAAGCTGATACAAAAGCCGTAGTTAAAGTAACACCAGCTGAAGGACCATCTTTTGGAACAGCACCTTCTGGAACATGAATGTGAATATCATGACTTTCAAAGAATTTAATATCGATATTAAATTTCTTGGCATTAGCCTTAACATAGTCTAGAGCAATCTCAGCTGACTCTTTCATAACATCACCAAGTTTACCAGTCATGATAAGTCTACCCTTGCCTTCAAAGTAATTAACTTCAATTTGTAAGATATCACCACCAAATTGAGTATAAGCTAAGCCATTAACAACACCAACTTGGTTTTTCTTTTCTTTAGTACCATATTCAAACTTTTCATGGCCTAGCCAACTTTGAATTAACTTCTTAGAAACCTTAACAGAACGCTTTTTATTTTGATAGATTTCAAGGGTTGCCTTACGCGCTAATGTTTCAATAGTTCTTTCAAGTTCTCTTACACCTGCTTCTCTTGTATAGTGACGAATGATATAAGTAATCATTTCATCATCAATACTAAATTGGCTAGTCTTTAAACCATCCTTACTTAAAACTTTAGGAATTAGATGTTCCTTACAAATCATTAATTTTTCAATTTCAGTATAAGAAGAAATATTAATAATCTCTAGTCTATCCATCAAAGGAGCAGGAATATTTTCCAAATAGTTAGCTGTCGCAATGAATAAAACATCACTTAAATCATAATTTTCCTCTAAGTAATGATCTTGAAACATAGTATTTTGTTCAGGATCTAAAACTTCTAACATTGCAGAGCTTGGATCTCCCTTATAATCAGAAGCCATTTTATCAATTTCATCGATTAAGAAAACCGGATTAGTTGTACCTGCTTTTTTTAGTCCTTGAATGATTCTACCTGGATATGAGCCAAGATAAGTTCTTCTATGTCCTCTTATTTCTGCCTCATCTCTTACGCCACCCAATGAAATCTTAACAAACTTTCTATTTAAAGCTTTCGCAATAGAAGTAGCTAAAGAAGTCTTTCCAACGCCTGGAGGACCAACTAAACAAATAATTGGCGATTTTAAAGAATGAGATAATTCTTTAACTGCTAGATATTCCAAGATTCTAGTCTTTACCTTTTCTAGGCCAAAGTGATCATTATCCAACACTTCTTTTACTTTACTTAAATCGGTTTGATCTTCAGTTTTCTCGGTCCATGGAATATTAATCAGCCAATCTAAATAAGTTCTAATAACACCATATTCACCCGATGCAGTTGACATTACATCAAGTCTTTTAATTTCTTCATTAGCCTTATCTTTAATATATTGAGGATATTTATCCTTGCTAAATTCTTCTTTTAACTTTTCAATATCAGAACCTTGACCATCCCCTAATTCTTCTTTAATCGCCTTAATTCTTTCTCTTAGATAATAATCTTTTTGACTTGATTCAACAGCTTCTTTTACACGGTCATTGATATCTTTTTCAATTTCTTCTTTTCTTTTTTCTAGGCTTAAGTAAGTTAAAAACAATTCAATTCTTTTTGAAAGCTTAATCTCTTGTAAAAAGTTTTGTTTAGAAACACTACCCTGAACAGAACTTTGAGCGAATGAATCAATCAAATTAGAGATAAAATCACTTGATAAATCATCTTGAAAAGAAACCGCAATACCAGGTCTACCATTTTTATGTTCAAAAATATTGTATTCTCTAATAACTTGTTTTTTAACAACATCAAGAGTTACTTCATCAATATCTCTATCATCATCTACTACATCAACCTTTACATATCTTATACCATCTACTTCAAAAGTACCTAGTATTTGACAACGTTTTAATCCCGTAAAAATAACCTTTAAATGATCATCTCTTACTCTACTAGATCTAATATGACAAATAGTTCCATATTCGTATATGTCATTATCTGTTGGTAAATCAACTTCTACATTCTTTTGTGAAACAATAACTACATCTAAATTGTTGTTAAGTGCGAAATTTACAACTTCAACACTTTGCGGTCTACCAACATCAATAGATAAGTCTTGTTCTGGAAATATTATTGCGCCCCTAGTGCATATAACAGGATATTCAATTATGTTTGCCATAGTTCCTCCTTATTAGAAAAGACGCTTAAGCGTCTTTTGATTATTTATTATTCTTTAATAAATCCAAGGCATTTTTAAGCTTAACGTTATATTGTACTTGATCAACTGGAATGTACTTTTTAACATCTTCAGCCTTTATGCCATACGCTTTAGCCGTATCATTATAATAGTCTTCAACGTCTTTTTCGCTTGCTTGTAAGTTTTCTACCTTAGCAAGTTCCTCTAAACATAAAGTAGTTTTAACTCTAGCACTTGCTTCTGGTTCAAATTCTTTCTTGATTTCTTCCATGCTTGAACCAATAATCTTTAAATATTGATCAAATGAGATGCCTTGATAAGCTAATCTTTGGCCTTGTTCATTAATCATATTTTCAGTTTCTGTTTCAATCATTGCAGAAGGAATATTTACTGTACATAATGCAGTAAACGCATCAAGTAAATCATTTTCAGCGACACGCTTTTGCTCATCTTCCTTAGCCTTTAACATATCATTTTTGATATATTCTTTATATTCAGCAACCGTATTAACGTTTTCAATCTTTCTTTCAACTACATATTCATCATCAAGAGCTGGTACAACCTTCTTTTTGATTTCATGAACTGTTACCTTAAATACTACTGCAGCACCCTTTAATTCTTCTGCATGATAATCTTCAGGGAATGTTACATTAACATCCTTTGTTTCTTCTGATTTAAGACCAATCAATTGTTCTTCAAAGCCTGGAATAAATGTATTAGAACCGATAGTTAATTCATAATTATCAGCTTTACCACCTTCAAATGCTACACCATCTCTAAAGCCTTCAAAATCAATAACCGCAACGTCGCCATTTTCAACTTCGCCATCTTCCTTAAGTTCTAAGTCAGCATTTCTTTCAAGTTGAGAATTGATTCTTTCATCAACTTCTTCATCACTTACTTCAACAATTGGTTCATTATACTTTAAGCTCTTATAATCACCAAGAGTTACATCTGGTTTGATTGGGCAAGTAAACACAATGTTAACGCTTTCTTCATTGATGCTCTTAAGATCCATACTAGCTTGATCAATTAATTCAACATTATGTTCTTCTAATGCAGCCTTAAATGTATCGTTACTTAATTCATCAACAGCTTCATACCAGCATGCTTCGTTTGTAATATATTTTTTTGCTAAAGCAGCAGGTACTTGTCCTTTTCTAAAACCCTTAATATCAAGCTTCTTTACTAATTTATTAAAAGCCTTTTTACAAGCAGCTTTCCACTCATCACCTTCAATTGTGCAAGCTAATTGCGCTTTTCCGTCTTCGATTTTTTTATATTCTGCCATAATTTCCTCCATTAAACGCTATCACATTATACCAAAGACTTATTAAGAATGCTAACAAAATGCTGCTAATTGACTGATTATAAAAAAGAGAAACGATTACTCGTCCCCCTTATTAAATAATGCATCTTTAACTTTTAAGGTTATTTCTTCATCCTTATCAGGATTTGCCTTTAAAAAGGCACGTACGGCCTCTTGGCCTTGGCCAATCTTTTCGCCATTATACGAGAACCAAGAACCAGCTTTTTCAATGATTCCTAGTTCAACACCAAGTGATATGATTTCAGAAACATGAGAAATACCTTCGCCATAATAAATTTCTACTTGGCAGGTCTTAAATGGTGGTGCGACCTTGTTTTTAGAAACTTTAATATTTACTTTGTTTCCTATAACATCACTTCCTTGCTTGATAGCTTCAGATTTTCTAACTTCAATTCTAATTGAAGAATAAAACTTCAAAGCACGTCCACCAGTTGTTGTTTCCGGATTGCCAAACATAACACCTACTTTTTCTCTTAACTGATTAATGAAAATAGTAGTACAGTTATTAGCATTCATCGCACCTGCAAGTTTACGCATCGCCTTAGACATTAAACGAGCATGTAAGCCAACGTTGGCATCACCCATTTCTCCATCTAATTCAGCTTGAGGAACAAGTGCAGCAACCGAGTCAATGACAATCAAATCAATTGCGCCTGATTTAATTAAAACTTCAGTAATTTCAAGTGCTTGTTCACCTGAGTCAGGTTGGGACAAAATCAATTCATCAATATCAACACCAAGTGCCTTGGCATACTTTGGATCAATAGCTTGTTCGGCATCAATGAAAGCTGCCTTACCACCTTCTTTTTGACATGATGCAATAGCTTGTAAAGCAAGTGTTGTTTTACCACTTGATTCAGGGCCATAGATTTCAACAATTCTGCCTCTTGGAAAACCACCAACACCCAAACAATTATCTATGGCAAGGGAACCGGTTGAAATAACATCAACATCAACATTGGCTCTATCGCCTAATTTCATGATAGATCCCTTACCATATTGTTTTTCAATTTGTTTTAAGGCTTCATTTAATAATTGATCTTTCTTATCTTCTACAATATTTTCTTTTGGCATATTTAACCTCCTACTATATAATTGACATCAAATTTAAAAATTCCTACATTGATTCAAAAATATATTGTTTAACTTGCGAAAAGTAAGTATATCCACTTAAAGCAGATATAAATGAGGCAAACCAAACAAGTATAGTAGAGAAAGGAATTCCTACAAGTTCAAATGGTAAATTATTCAATAAAGAGAAAATAATCGCAAACATTTGCAAAACTGTCTTTAGTTTTCCAAGTTTTCCAGCCGCAATAACCACTCCCTTACTAGAAGCAATCATCCTACAACCATCAACAATTGTATCTCTTAAAAACATAATTATCACTGGCACAACTGGAATAATGCCCTTGTAGCACAAGATAATTAAAGTAGCGTTTACAAGTAACTTATCTGCAATAGGATCAGCAAACTTGCCAAAAGTTGTGATTAGATTTCTTTTTCTAGCAATATTGCCATCTAAAAAATCAGTGATACTAGCAAGTGCAAATATCAATAACACTATTAGATTCAACAAAGACAAAGATACAGTTCCTATAGCATATGTTGGAAACTCGATGTTAAATAAGCTATATGGAAATAGCCAGACTAGTACCAATACAGGTACCAAAATAATTCTTAATACAGTTAGTTTATTTGGTAAATTCATAAGGGTATTATACAACAAAAAAAGAGACAGTCATCAAAACTAACCATCTCTATTACAAACAACATAAATAAGCCATGTTCTGTATCAAGCAATCATTTATCTCTGTTACCAGCCTAATCGTACTTCGTTTAGCACTTTTAGATTCCCCTACCAAATTTGGGTTTCTCGCTTATGGGGTTTATCACGTTCCACTCTTATTGTTTCCAATAAGTTCGTCTCTTTGACACTTTTATAGGATAATTCCATAGTTGCCCTTAGGAATTTCTCCAGCCGTTAGCATACACTACCTAAGCTTATTTATTAACTTAGCATAAACACTACAATCATCACAGATTGTGCGAGCATGGACTTTCCTCTACTTATATAAGCAGCGATTGCCTAATGTTATTTGTTGTAAACTTCTTCTTCAAGTCTAGAAATTCTTTTTAGAATATCTACAGAACTATATGAAGTAGTATTTGAAATATCGAAAGCTTTTTGTTTACCTTCAAGTTCAATAATCTTAGCATTCAATTGTTTGATTTCGTTTTGTAAAGAAGCAACAAGATCTAAAAGTTCTTGTGTATTTTCTTCGCTAATTTGATAATCTTCCAATATTTTATCCAAGAAAGCATCAACTTCATTTGCAGAGTATCCCTTAAATTCTACACTAAACTCGTTATTTAATATTTGTTCTGGCGTTAAATTCAATGTTTCCATAATAAAAAATCTCCATAGATATAATATCACAAAGTACACTTTTAACACAATTAATAATAATGTATAATACTCTAGTAGCTTTTTATGAAATATCCAAATGGCAAAAATAAAAGTACACACGCTATAAACTATTCAAATCGTGGAATGTCTTTAGAAGAAGATATCAATGCGACTAATACTTTTTATCTTGAAAATGATATTGCAATTATCCATAAAAAACCTACACCTGTAAATATAGTAAAAGTTGATTATCCATCTCGTAATAAAGCGAAGATTGTTGAAGCATATTTTAAATTACCAAGCACTACCGACTACAATGGTGTCTACAAAGGAAAATATATTGATTTTGAAGCCAAGGAATGTGCTTCCCCTACAAGTTTTCCTTTTTCATCAATACATAAGCATCAAATTGAACATTTAACTAAAGTAGTTGAACATGGTGCTATAGCCTTTATCATAATTAGACTGTCTAAATATAATGAAGATTATTTAATTGATGCAGCACCTTTTGTGAATTATTACCGTAATTGTAATAGACAATCCTTACCTTTTTCTTGGATTAAAGAGAATGGCTACTTGATTGAATATAAGTATCAAAAGCCATGTGATTATATAAGTATAGTAGATAAATTATTGGAGAAGATTAATGGAAACTAAGAAAACTAATAATGTAAAAGAAGTAAAAAAACAAGTAAAGCCAATTAAGACGAAAAAGCCAAAAAAGAAAATAAATAAGGTAAATCTTTGGGCAACAATTATTGCAAGCATTGCTTGTATTGGCCTATTTTGTCTAATAATTGGCCTTGTACTTATTGTTGGCATGTTAAAAGATAAACCTACACTTGATATCTCTAAGTTTACAAACACTGAATCTTCAGTGGTATATGATCAAGATGGCAACATGATTGCTGAACTTGGTTCAACTATTAGAGAAAACGTAAGCTATGATGACTTGCCTCAAGTATTAGTTGATGCCTTTGTGGCAGTAGAAGATTCAAGATACTTTGAACATAATGGTTTTGATGTGCCACGTTTTACAAAAGCCCTACTATCAAATCTAAAGTCTTTGTCTTTCTCTCAAGGTGGTAGTACCTTCACTATGCAACTTGTAAAAAACACTTATTTCTCAAATGACGAAACAGGACAAAGCGCAAGTAGAAGCGGTTTATCAGGCGTTGAAAGAAAAGTTCAAGAAATCGCTTTAGCAATGGAACTTGAAAGCAGCAATGAGGTTAATAAGAAAACTATCTTAGAGCTTTATTTGAATAAGTTAAACTTTGGTGGTAATCGTAATATTAGAGGTATTCAAAAAGCTAGTGAATATTACTTTGGTAAAAATGTATCTGATCTTAATTTAGCAGAAAGTGCAATGTTGGCAGGTATTATTAATGCACCTAACGCTTATAATCCTTTCAACAACCTAGAGCTTGCAACTCAAAGAAGAAATGAAGTTCTATATTTAATGAACTATCATGGCTATATATCTGATGAAGAATATGAATTAGCTAAGTCTATAAAAGTTGAAGATTTACTGATTGACTATTCTAGTTCAAACAATTCAAGTGGTAGTTCTTCTCCTTATCAAGCATATCTTGATGCAGTAGTATCAGAAGTATATGATTTAACTGGTAAAGATCCTTATACAAATGGCATGCATATTTATACTTATATGAATAAGAACATTCAAAAGTTAATGGATTCTATTCAAGAAGGAAATTATGCTGGTATCGACTTCCCCGATGATGAGTTTGAATTAGCTTCTATCGCCATTAATAATCAAACTGGTGAAATAGCTGGAATTCTTGGTGGTAGAAATTATGCATCTGGTGGTTCTTTACTTTTAAATCACGCAACCGATCAAAAGAAACAACCAGGTTCAGCAATTAAACCTATTCTTGATTATGTTTTAGCTTTCGAAAACTTAGGATGGTCAACAAGTCATGTCCTTGTTGATAAGCCTATTGTATATGATGGAACTTCTATTGTTGTGGCTAACGCAAATGGAACATATAGAGGCGAAGTAACATTAGCTGATGCCTTAGGTAATTCACTTAATACTACCGCTATTCAAACCTTACAAGCAGTATTAGATGCTAAGGGTAAAGATTATGTAGTTAATTATTTAAATTCTATGGGCATTGATATTTCTAAGGAAGACTTTGATGTTCAATGTGGTATTGGTGGTAATAAGATTACAGTATCATGTGAACAATTAGCTGCTGCTCAAGGTGCTTTATTAAATTTAGGTCAATATACAACACCTCATACTATTAAGCGTATTGAATTCTTAGATGGTTCTACCCCTGTCACCCCTTCATATACATCAACCCAAACTGTTTCAAGTGAAGCTGCTTATATGATAGATAGCTTACTGAATTCAAATGTAAGTGGTGGTTATGCAAACCTTATGCAAATACTAATTGATGATTATCCAGTATATGCAAAAACAGGTACTACCGACTGGGGAACAAGTGGACAAGCTTATGGTATTCCTGATGGTTCTATCAAGGATGCTTGGATGGTTGGTTCAACTACTGAATATACTGTATGTACTTGGATTGGCTATGAAAGAGCTCAAAAAGATAAACAGTCTTATATAACATTAAGTGATTATTTATCTAATATTCAAGGTAAAACAACAAACGCAATACTTGATGCAACAGTTAGTGAATACGGTACTCCTAAAACACTTGAAAGACCAAGTGGTGTTGTATCTATTTCTCATATCTTAGCAACCTACCCATATGCTGCTCCAATTGAAGGCATGGATGAAAAATATATCACTACTGGTTTAATTAAGAAAGAATACGCATCATTAGTAAATCCAGAAGAAGCAACTGTTGAAGCTTTAGCTTCAGATCCTACCACTTCATATGAAGATGGTAAGTTGACAATTAACTGGCCTACATATCCAGATGCTGATGCCCTAACAGTAGCAAGTGATCAATTGGATATATCATTAAAAAGATCTGATGGTTCAACTATCATATCTGCTTATGGTACAAGATTATTTGATTATACTTGGGTATATGGCCCAATTAAATATAAAGCTGAAATCAAAGTAAATGGTAATAATCAAACAGTTACTAGTGACACTAATTCAAATAGTTTTGAAGTAAGTGCAAATCCAGGTGATACTATTACAGCTTGTGCATATTATGGCTATGAAAAGTTAAATGTATCATCTACTCAAAGATGTGTTGATGTTACAGTAACAGATAAAGATTTCACTTTCAATACATCAGGATATAATGACGCTGAATCGATTAAAAATTATTTAATAAGTATTGGCGCTATTGAATCTAATATCACAGTTATAGAAGAAGTTTCAGACACATCATCTATAACAGTTACAACAGAATCTGGTGAATCACTTGAGAACAAGCAAGTTTATCAAAGTACTATGATGAAAACCAAATTCATCATTAAAGTTAAAACCGTAAGGCAAACCCCAACTTTAAGGGTGGATGCAGAAGGCAATAACTTAAAAATTTCAGCTGATATGAATGTTAAATGGACAGTTGCTAGTGAATATAAAGTGATTGATAGTAAAGATACATATATAACCATAGAAACTAATGCAAATCCTACTGTAAGCGGAAATGTTGTTTACATTAAAAATCAAGCAGTAGTAACAGCAACCGCTAAATAACAAATATCACTAACCCGATTATAAAAATCGGGTTTTTGTTTATCCAAAATTAAAAGATGCCTTTCGACATCTTGATTATCTAAATAACTACATTCTTAAAGAATGCAAATATTTCTATTGTCCATATTCAAGAGATAGCTCTCTTAATTTTTCCAATGCTTCATAAGCCTCTTTTGGAGCATCTTCTCTTAAATGGCATTTTTCCATATAAGGCTTTATAAATTCAAATAATTCTTCCATTTCTTCTGTGTAAAACGATAACATTTCTTCGCTCCTTTCTTAGCTTTTATTTCTGCTTCAATCTCATCATATCTATTCAATGAAAATGAATTATAAGCATATTCGCTTATTTCACCTACATTATCTTCGTTTACTCCTAAATAGTCAATATACTTTTTAGCTTGTCTATTAGTATATTTTATATAGTCAGAATAGTTGTGTTTATTTATAATTTTGAATTTCTTTTTATAATTTAAAGCTTGTTTTAAATGCCATAGTTCATGTCTTTCAATA
>CAVBAX010000002.1:0-30917 GCA_963593105.1 Candidatus Methanomethylophilaceae archaeon
TAAAGAAAGAAATAAAGTCACCATTTTCCAATAGCTCATTATTATAAAGCTTATTATTTAAAAGTAAGCAAGGACCATTAGTCTTTAAAATTCCATCTTTATACATTAGATAATAATCTTTTAAATAAGGATCTTTAGAAACGATATTACCCTTACTAGAACTAATATAAACAAATGGTTCATTATTATACAAAGCATAATCATTTAGACCATCATCATTTAAATAAACATATAAGAAAATATTTTTTTCAAAATCTTTACCTTCAATAATATATTTCTTTTCTTCTAGTCTTCTTGTCTTATCTCTATCCTTGAAGAAATAGCCACTATGTAGGCTAATGTATAAAGTACCTTTCTTATTTATAATCTCAATGCCCTTATAACGATATGGTATATTAGATGAATCTAAAACTACATTTTTTAAGATGTCGTCATCTTGTATTAATATAAACATTAGCCACCCTCACTTATCAAAACATTTAAAGAAGCATCGTATTTACCATCACTGGTTGAAATTATTATTTCAGTAGCACCTTTACTTATACCATTAACTATTCCACCATTACATGTTGCCACATCATTGTTTTTACTTTCAAAAATCAAATCTGACTCATCATAACCACTTGGTAAAGCCTTTATTTCAATGGCATAACTTTGCGAAATATTGACAACCTTAGAATATCTCTTTAATAAAATCTTATCTGAACTAATGACATTATTTTCTTTGGTGGAAGTCTTTAAACGATTATTACGTGTGCACTTATCCACAAAAGTAAAGTTTTCAATATGAGACTTATTGCCAAAAACCTGATTCTTATCATCTAAAATATCGATATCTTTAGATAAACCAAATTTATATAGTAATGTTCTTGATGTATTAAATCTAATTTTACCTAGCCAATATAAAGATAAATCACCACATACTTTAACATCATTATTTTCTTTTGATAATTCATCATAAATAGAATACGGAACATCACTATAAACTACTTCATGATTACCCTCATCATCATATAAATGAACAGTAGTGCCTACCTTAGCCTTAATACCTAAATCACCCTCAATATCCATCAAGTATTTATTAACCGCTTCAATATTAAAATTAAGGCCTACAGCACTTGAAGTGGAACCACCAATCTTTAAATTAACATCTCTATCATTATCATTTATTAAACGTAGCTTACCATTTCTAGTTTCAAAGCCCTTAGAAGAATCATTACTGATAACAATTTCAACCTTACCTGATACATAAAATTTCGCAAGTAGTTCAACATTTAAATATAAAGTAGGCACTCCACTAAGCGGAACCTTTATTTGACATATTCTAATAGTTGCCTCAGCTTCATCAGCTTTTGGCTTGATGATGGAACTAGTTAAATTCATAAAACTAGAGGCATCAGCATTTTTAAGATCTAAATAATAATTTTTATAACGACCAATCGATACTCCAATTTCTTCAACAGTCTTATAATCAACTTTAAAATAAGTGGTCTTAACCCCCTGTTCTTCATAATTAAAAACATAAGATGGTTTTACATTGCTTACCGTAATATCAAAAAAGAAATTTAAACCATCAATATTTTTTGAAATTCGGGCATTAATACCACTTTTTGCGAGCTTATAAGAAATATTATAACCATTATTAGTAAATCTTTTAGTGGCACTAGAGGCCAATAATTCCCTTGAATTATTGGCGTAGACACTACCACTATCTTCTATTTCAGTTACATCAATCGCTTTTGAAAAATCAACATCATCACTTCCCTCAATATCAAATGAAGAAAACACTTCTTCAAGACTTGCATCGCGTAAAGTATAAGTGTTACCACTTACACCGACTACCACCTTATAGATATCATCGCTTTCCAAATAAATTACATCGCCTAATGTAAATTTTTCTTCACTTATTAAATAATCACCATCTAAAGTGTAGTTACTTATTTGTTGTATTTCTTCTTGATATTCAAATTCTTGTTTATTTTCAATTTCTCTATCATTGATTAAAGATACAGCCTTTTCAATCACCTCTAAAGCTATTTGCTCACTTACTTGTTCATCTTCTTTTTTAACTCTTTTAATAAAGCCATTTTCTTTTAAAGACTTTATACTTAAATCATCACTTAAAATTAAACGATTAATGGTTAAAGCTAGATAACCATAAGTTAAATATTCAGGATATGTATCATCATCTACTATTTCAAATTCTTTTAGATTATTAATTATTTCATCGATATTAGAACTTTGGCTAATACCGCTTCTATTAGCCAAAGTATTTAAATATTCAACAGTTAAATAAGGTTTAGCTTCCTTACAAGAGGTACAAGTTAATAAGATTGCACTCAAAATAAGAAAACTAAGAATTTTATTCAAAGTTTGACGCATTTGTGGTCAATGAAGACTCTAAAGAATCATAAGACGAAACAGTATAATCTAAATATTTTGCGTATTCTTCAATTGTTTCACTCTCATCGATAAAGCGACTAGAAAATCTCTTAAAACGTGAAACAATTTCTTCTCCTGCTGTACCCTTCCAAACAGCTTGTAAATCATTCATGTACTTACTAACACTATTTAAAATATCATCCATACTAGCATTAATCGAACGAATATTTGCGGCACTAGCCGACACTTCTGGTAAAGTAATGCGAATATTATCCATGGCTACCTCTAAGTCTATTAGCACAATTAGCTAATTCTTCTTGGGTCTCTCTATAAGCTCTAGCGCTGGCTCTTAAAAACTCACTATATTGGCGCATAATTATAGAAATCTGCCTAAAATCTTCTTCATAAGACCTAATCTTGCCACTAAAGGCCTTATTATCCTTACCTCCCCAATTACCATCAAGACGATCCACTTCACTATATAATGAAGCATATAATCTTTGGTAATCCAAATCAGCACTCTCAACTCTTGTCGCCGTATCTTCTAGACGACTTGGATCAACATCAATTAAGTTATTCATATTTTTTCCTCCTACTACTTTATTGACATCAATCTTAAAAATTCCTACCCCAAAATTAAAAAAACCTGTTATTTTTTTATAACAGGTCATTAATTAAGCTAATAATACGCTATCATTAACAATTTCACTACCAGTAACCTTTTCAAACATCTTTAGTAAATCACTTACTGTTAGTTTTTGTTTTTCACTGCCGGATATATCAAGTACTATCTTACCCTTATCCATCATAATAAGACGATTGCCAAATCTTAAAGCATCTTTCATATTATGAGTAACCATAAAGGCTGTAAGATTGTTTTTTTGAATAATTTCTTCAGTCTTAGACAAAACAATAGCTGCCGTTTTTGGATCTAAAGCAGCAGTATGTTCATCCAATAATAAAAGCTTAGGCTTAACAAGTGTCGCCATTAGTAAAGTCAAAGCTTGTCTTTGACCACCAGATAATAAGCCAGCCTTGGCATTAGGCCTTTGTTCAAGGCCAAGATTTAAAGTCTTTAAATCATTGACGTATTCTTCCTTTTCCTTTTTAGGCATGCCAAGCTTTAAAGTCCTTTTTTGACCTCTTCTTTTAGCGATAGACATATTCTCTAATATTGATAAATCAGGACAAGTACCAACACGAGGATCTTGGAATACTCTTCCTATATATTTAGCTCTTTTGTATTCAGGAAGTTTTGTGATATCTAAATCATCAATATAAATCTTGCCAGAATCCGAGATTGTGCTACCAGATAATAGATTTAATAAAGTCGACTTACCAGCCCCGTTTGAACCTATTACAGTAATAAAATCACCATCATTGATTGTAAGATTAACACCATTTATCGCATGAACCTCATTAGCACTTTTAGCCTCAAAAGTCTTATATAAGTTTTCTACCTTAAACAACTTTCTTACCTCCCTTATTTGCCACAATGATAGATAGCGCAACAACTACAGCTGTAAATAATTTCATATCATTTGCAGAAATAAAATTAGAATTAACCACAAAAGTAACAATCAAACGATAAATAATCGAACCAATCATTACCCCTGTTAAGCAAACCACAAACTTACTACTTTTTCTAAACAAGACATCACCTATAATTACACTTGCCAATCCAACAACAATCGCACCAATACCCATTGTTACATCGCTATAGCCATTATATTGAGCAACTAAACTTCCACTTAAGGCAATAAGTGCATTTGAAAGCATTAATCCCGCAATAATCGTCTTATCCGAATCAACGCCATTAGCCCTAATCATCTTGTCGTTATTGCCAGTTGCCACAACCGAGAAACCAAATTCTGTATTAAAAAACCAAACAAGTAGACTAATTACGATAAAACAAACAATAACCCCTAAATAAATAGCTGCTTGTCTATCTCTACTTAAACCTAGTAAGTTTTTTAACTCAGTTAATAAAGTAGAACTATTAGTTAAAGGAATATTAGCCTTACCCATAATTCTTAAATTAATCGAATATAAACCAGTCATTGATAAAATTCCAGCAATTAAACTTGGCATTTTAAACTTAGTATGTAAAAGTCCTGTTATTAGTCCTGCCAAACTACCTGCAAGTAAAGCTAACAAAGTAGCCATTAGGGGGTTCGAACCCCTAATAATAGAACTAGCACATACAGCAGCGCCTAAGGTAAATGAACCCTCACTTGTAAGATCAGAAATATTTAAGAATCTATATGATAAATAAACACCTATCGCAAGTATTGCCCAAAGTAAACCCTGCGATAGAGCAGATACAATTATTGTCATTATTAAGCACCTAAATCTGTACCTTTTTCAATTATAGAAGAAGGAATTGTGTAGCCAATTCTTTCAGCCACCTTTGAATTATAGTTAATTGCGCCCTCTGTTTGATAAACAATTGGAAGATCACCAGGATTAGCACCCTCTAAAATCTTTACAACAAGTTCACCTGTTAATTGACCAATATTATAATAATCAACCCCAACATTAGCTAAGCCACCATCGCTTACCATAGCAGTTGCACCTACAACAACTGGTAAACCATATTCCTCAACAGATTGAAGTACACTGCCCATTGAAGCGGCTAAATTATTATCAGTTGGAATATAAATAGCTTCCACCCCTTCATTTGCCAAAGCAGTAATTGTTTCAGCAGTAGAATTCTTATCAGGTGTAGTCTTTACAACAGCTTCAATGCCAGCACTTTCTAATGCGCTTACCATTTCATTGGCTTGAATCTCAGAATTTGTTTCGCTTGATGTATATAAAACACCAACCTTTTTAACGCCATCAACTAGTTCTTGAATTAATTCGACTTGTTTATCACTTGAGAAATAATCGCTAACACCAGTTACATAACCACCAGGATTTTCACAAGAATCAACAAGACCTGAACCAACATAATCAGTAATAGCAGTACCAACAATTGGTGTATCAACATTTGTTTGCATCAACACTTGAGCAGGAGAAGTCGCAATTGCCACAATGACATCGCAATTTGCACTAATCAAACTATCAGCCATAGTCGATAAATTAGATTGATCACCTTCTGGATTTTGATAAACATAAGTTACATTTTCACCTTCAACATAACCATGTTCCTTTAAGTAATCTTTCATACCCTCTCTGGCCTCATCTAAAGAGCCATGACTCATAAGCTGTAGGATACCTATCTTATATGAGGGGTTCGAACCCCCCGTTGGATTCGAACCCTCCGTTGGGTTCGAACCGCCTGTTGAGTTTGAACCAGAGCAAGCCCCTAACGTAAGTGCCATCAATACAGTTAATAAAATCGCAATAATTTTTTTCATATTCATTCCCTCCAACAAAAAAGACTCACCAGTCAAAGGACGAGTGAGTCTTCGCGTTACCACCTTTATTCGTCAATATATTACTATATCAACCTCTTTAACCACCAACATGGTCTAGTCTTATAACGGAGACAACCGAGCACATCTACTTTAAGTTCAATGTCTAACATAAGATGAGGAATTCAATAGATTTCATATAGCTATTTTCAGCACCCATAGCCTCTCTTTAATATGAAGTAGTCTATCTACTAGTTCATCCTTAACGTTTATAGAATAATCTTACTACAATATTTTTTTAATTCAAGCAATTAATTAAACATATTTTCATAAATCATGAAAGATTTTTCATTATTTTACTTTATATAAAAATCAATAATATTTATAAGATTTGATTATTTCTTTATGACTCCTTTACTCTTTTACCGCTTAAATAATCAATCTTAAAATCAAGACAAGTAACTCTATCAATTGCCTTTAGTTCATTATTTATATAATCTTCATCATTTGTAAACTTTAACGCAAGTTTTCTACATATATTAAAGCATTTATCCTTATCAGTAATAATACTAATTTGACCAAAACAAATAATACTTTTGAAATGTAAAACCCAGTCATTATCAAGATTTTCGCCTTTTGTCATAACACAAAAAGAAGCTTTATTATTCTTGTTTATACAATCAAGTTTATGGCCAACCATTGCGCCATGGAAATAAATATGACCATCATCATATAAATAACTTAAAGGTAGCCCATAAGGATAATTATCATCAAATAAAGATAGTACTCCTCTTTTTTCTTCACTCAATATTTTTAGACACTCTTCTTTTTCAATTTCTTGTTTAAATCTACGCATTTATCTTCTCCAATTCTTCCTTAAATTGATTAGTGAACAAATGATAATAATTACCCTTTAAAGCCATAAGCTCTTCATGGGTTCCATCTTCTATAATCTTGCCCTTATCTAAAACCAATATTCTATCTGCATTTACAATCGTACTTAATCTATGAGCGATGACAAATGAAGTCTTACCCTTCATAATATTTTCAATGCCAAATTGAATAATCTTTTCTGTTTCTGTATCAATAGAAGCTGTAGCTTCATCTAGAATAAAAATCTTAGGTTTAGCTAATACCGCTCTAGCAAAAGAAATGAGTTGTTTTTGGCCAGTTGAAAGCCTACTACCACCCTCGCCCACAAAGGTATCATATCCATCTTTAAAAGACATAATAAAATCATGTGCATTAACTAGTTTTGCCGCCTCTATCACCTCTTGTTTTGTGGCCTTTAAATTACCATAACGAATATTATCTTCAATAGTTCCTTCAAATAAATGAGGAGCTTGTAGCACATAACCAAGATTTGAATGAAGCCATCCTAAAGACCTTTCACGATAATCTACTTCATCAATTAAAAGTTCGCCACCAGTTGGCTCATAGAACCTACAAAGTAAATTAACAACTGTACTTTTGCCAGCCCCAGTTTGTCCAACTAAGGCAATAGTTTTGCCAGCTTCCACTTTTAAATTAAAATCCTTTAACACCTCTTGACCATTTTTATATTTAAAGTCAACATGCTTAAATTCCACGTCTCCTTTAATATCTTCATAATTTTCAGGTTTTGGATCTAAGATAGTACCATACTTTTCAATCACCTCATCTGTATCCTTAATATCAACTTCACTTTCAAGTAAAGATACAATACGTTCTCCTGATGCTTGAGCCATTTGAAAATCTTGAAATAAAATCGCAATAGTTCTAAGCGGCTCAAAGAATTGTTGAGAATAAGTGATAAAAATATAAAGCACACCAAAGCTTAGTACCTTATCAAAAACCATTTGACCACCAAGCCAAATAATAAAAGCTAAAGATATTGAACTAATAAAATTAACAAGCGGTCTGAATATACTTGATAATCTACCAGCCTTAAAAGAGACATCATAAAAATTATCACTGTCTTTTTTAAATTCATTAAAATTACTTTCTTCAAGAACTAAAGTCTTAGTTGTCTTAGCGCCATTAATGCTTTCATTAAACGCATTAGTGATAATTGAATTAGACTTTCTTACTTCTCTATAATTACGCATTATCCTTTTTTGAAAGTAAAAGACAACTATAGCAAGTACTGGCACAACAACAAGCACCATTAACGTTAATTTAACACTATATTTAAACATAACGATAGTTGTAAAAACCATTAAAGGTAAGCCCCAAAACAACTCTGCAAAAGACCAAGTCAATATTTCCGATAATCTAAAGATATCCGATGTCATACGTGACAATAACCAACCAGATGGCGTCACATCATAATAAGAAAATGATAAATTCTGTAGTTTTATAAATAATTTCTTTCTTAAATCATAAGAGAAACCATTTTCCGTTTTAGCCGCAATCCTAAAATAAATCACATGACAAAAAGTTGTAACTAAAATTATTAATAGATAAATACACGCAAACGAAAATATCTTATCATTATTATCACCGCCTACAAACTCATCCAAGGCATTTTTATTCATGATTGGAAGTAAAACATCCGATAAAGCGATAATCGTATTTAAAACCATTAAAGCCACAATATACTTGACATAAGGTTTAAACTCGACAAGAATTTTCTTCCACATTGTTAAGTTTAAACCCTCACTTGAAAAATCCTTTTCTTGAAAACGCTCAGACATTAAAGTTCTCCTTATATGTTTGATTTTGAATAGCGTTTATACGCTTATACAAACCATCCTTATTAACCAACTCTTCATGAGTTCCAATCTCACTAATCGCGCCATCTTCAATAACTACAATCTTATCAGCTGACTTAGCTGAAGCAATTCTTTGAGTGATAATAATCATAGTGCTAGCTTGTCCTAACACCTTTAATGATTCTCTAATTTCACTATCGGTTTTAGCATCAACTGCGCTTAAAGAATCATCAAAAACCAAAATTGGCGTATTATTAACAATGGTTCTTGCGATTGCGATTCTTTGTCTTTGACCCCCTGATAAAGTAACACCCTTTTCACCAACAATTGTCTTATAACCTGATTCAAAGCTTTTAATTACTTCATCAACAGAAGCAATCTTGCAAGCCTTCTCAACCGCCTTATAATCAATATTTTCATTAGAAGTCTTTATATTGTCATATATTGTTTTAGAAAACAAAAAAGATTCTTGCAAAACAACACCGACATTTTTCCTTAAGTAAGCTTTAGAAATATCATTAATATTGTATCCATTAATATAAATAGCCCCACTATTTACATCATATAATCTATCAAGTAATTGAATTAAACTAGACTTACCAGAACCCGTTGGGCCAATAATCGCCACTGTTTCACCCTTTTTAATTGTCAAATTAATATCCTTTAAAATTTGAGTATCATCGTCATCATATTTAAAATAAACATGATCAAAAATAATGTCACCATTTAAATCAGGACTTAAACCCTCTTGTAAGTTTTCTTCTTTTTCATTTAAGACTTCCGATAATCTTTGACAAGACACCATTACCTTGCCAAAATCAGATAAAATTCTTCCTAAATTTCTAATTTGATTTAAAATAACCGTTTCATAAGTAATAAAAACCAAGAAATTACCAGTACTAATCTCTTTACTTGCTACAAGCCTTATACCAATAAGGACAATCGTTAAAACCCCAAGCATACAAGCCATATAACTAAAACCCCAGTTATAACCTAAAGAAACAATCATCTTAGAGGCGATATCCTTATATTCACTAGATGACTTTAGAAATTTATCTAACTCATATCTTTCTTTGTTGAAAGCCTTAATAACCCTAACACCATTTAGTGCCTCATTAATTTGAACAGTTAAAGCAGCTTCCTTTTCATCAGTTGCCAAAAATTGTTTCTGTATAACCTTAAAAAAGTAAAAACAAATGCCAAAAATAATTGGAAAAGTTAAAAGTACTATAAAAGACAATTTTTCATTTAAAGAAAACATGATAATAAGCGCAAAAATAGCACTTGTAACAGTAGAAACAATTTCCTCTATTTGGCCTGAGAAAAAGGTTCTAATCTTATCAACATCACTAGTACATCTTTGAACCAAATCGCCTGTTTGAACCCCCTTATGATAACTATAAGGTAAATGCTCAATATGGGTATATAAATGATTTTTAATATTACGATTTAAGTTTTCTGCCACTATTGTTTGGTGGTAATATCTTAAAAACATAAACAAAGCACTTAAAAACGCTATAATGATAAGCACTATCGCCAAGACATATAAATGTTCCCTAATATAAGCTTTACCACCTAACAAAGATTCAAGCTTAATAAGCAAAAAATTAGTGGTTTGCTTATTATCAATAATCGAATCAATCGCATAACTTATCACAAGACTTGTAAGTAAAGTAATAATAGAAGACAAAACAACACACACAAAGACAAAAAATAATCTTATTTTTTGACCTTTTAAATGTTCACTTAAAAATTTATAATTACTCATATTTTTTACCTAACAAAGATTTAGCCTTAATTGTATTATCAGGATTTTTCTTTTGATATATATTTTTATTCACAAAAGCATACATTGTTTTCAACACCAAAATAATGGCTAAAACATTTAACCAAATCTTAAAACCATATATATCAAACCACTCATAAGTAATAGATGTTTTATAAATAAAAGAACTTAAACAAAAAAATAAGGCAAACAACAAATAATAATAAGTTCTATCAATCATGCGCATTCTTGTGATATCAATACTTGGCCTTAATGCATAATAAATAACTCCAAATACCAAACCCAACAATAAAGAATAAATCTTATCATTAGTATTAGTATCAATAAAAAATACTGCCAACATAATATGTAAACAAATATAGCTAATTAATCTAATTATTCTCTTCATATCAAATCCAAAATCTCTTTCATATCATTAAACACATAATCAGCTTGGTTTTGATCTATTAAATATTTTATGCCATTACGAGCATATACCTTGCATCCTGCAAGTTTACCAGCCCTTATGCCACTACTTGAATCCTCTATCACAATAGCCTCATGACTGCTTAGATTCAATATATCTAATGCCTTTAAATAAACCTCAGGATTAGGTTTACTATTAACAACATCATCACTTGATAAACAAACATCAAAAATATTTAAGTCACAATCTAAAATAAAACTATTCAACATATCTCTTGTAGAAGATGTACATACACACAATTTATATTTGTCTTTTAATTTATACAAAACTTCTTTTACATCCGTAAATAAATAATCATTATAGTTTATTGGATGCCCTAAAAAATAATCATCATATGATTTTTTACATTGTTCATAATCAATACTCGCAAGATTAGCCATCATCATATAAGTCTTTGGCATATCTAAACCAACTATCTTATAGACGTCTTTGATATCAGGGTTTTCTTTATATTGTTTCAACCATTCAAAAGACTTACTAGTATAGTAATTTTCTGAATCAACTAAGGTACCATCCATATCAAATAAAATCGCTTTTAACATTTAGACTCCATATATTGTTTATCAAACTTTATATTTCTTTCGACTTCCTTCAAAGAATAAATAAAAATAGGAATTAAATAAACTACCGCTCCAAACCATGCAAGCTGATCGGTAAAAGTAATCGCATCATAGCCAAATTTTGGCACAAAAATAGTCGCGAACACGCTTCTTAAAATCATTTCAATAACACCTGCAAATACAGCTCTGTTAGAATAACCAAGTCCTTGTGTTGACATCCTAGAAATAACAAGCAAGCCTAACATAGGATAGAAATAGCCCATTCTTCTTAAATACTTATATGATGCATCAAGGGCCAAAGTTTCTGATTGATCTAAAAATAGCCCACTTAAAGTTCTACCAAAGAAACACAACACAAAACAAGCTATAAGCCCATATATTAAAGCTATCTTCAAGCCATCCTTATATCCCTCTTTAATACGCAAAGCTTCTCTTGCCCCATAGTTTTGCGAAATAAAAGTTGAAGTAGCACTACCAAAGGCATCAAAAGGACACAACATAAGCTGTTTAATTTTTGCGCCTGAGGCAAAGCCAGAAACATAAACAGTACCTAGACCATTATTAGCTGACTGCATAACCATTGAACCAATTGCGGTAATTGAAAATTGTAGACCCATAGGCAAGCCCATAGAAAGAAGCTTTAAACAATGATCCTTAGAAAAGATACGATTATCCTTATTAACCTGTAAAGTTTCAAACTTCATCCTAATTAAGGCAAGACATAAAATGCCACTTACAGCTTGCGAAAAAATTGTCGCAATAGCTGCACCAGCGCACCCCCAATGCAACGATAGTATGCAATAAAAATCTAAAAATATATTTAAAATAGCTGAAAAAGCCAAAAAATAGAAAGGTGTTTTAGAATCACCTATCGCTCTTAAAATTGAACTTAAATAGTTATATAAAAGCGTAAAAGGAACACCAATAAAAATTATCAAAATATAGTCATAGGCATTGTCATATATCTGCCTGTTAACCTGTAACAACCTCAATATTGTCGGAGTTAAAACAACAGTAAGTGCAGTAATCAAAATCGCAAAGCCAAAAGTTAAAATAGCGCCATTATAGACATATTTTTTTAAATTATTAATATCTTTAGCACCAAATCTTTGGGCAATTGGAATCGCAAAACCCTGAGCTAGTCCTTGACAAAAACCAATTACTAAAAATTGAACACTTGTAGTTGCCCCAACACCAGCAAGCGCTACACTGCCTAAGGTTTGGCCAACTATTGCCGTATCAACAATATTATAAAATTGTTGAAAAAGATTACCTAACAAAAGTGGCAATGAAAAAGCTAATATCAATTTTAAGGGATTACCCCTAACCATATCCTTACTCATAAACAAATATTATACTAGTCCTTTAATAAATTAGTCATAGAACGCATCGAAATCAATAAAGTAGATGCATTATGTAAATAAGCTGTTGTTGTACTTGTTAAAACACCAAAGACACCTAAACCAATCAAGGCCGAATTAAACGACATGATAAAACGATAGTTGAAACTAATTCTATCCATCAATAAATCAGCTATATCCTTTAAAGTAATAAGTAAACACAAATTATCTTCGCTTATTGTAACATCAGCAATCTCTCTAGCAATCTCTGCTCCATCAGATACCGCAATACCACAATCCGCTTTTGATAAAGCTGGTGAGTCATTTATACCATCACCAACCATGACCACTTTTCTTCCTAAAAGATGTTCATTTTCGATAAAGTCAGCCTTATCATTAGGTAAAACCTCACCATAATATTCATCAACTCCAACAATATTAGCCACAGCCTTTGCGGTTTTTAAAGAATCACCAGTCATCATAACTATCTTATCAAAGCCCTTTAAATGTAAAGTGTTAATAACATCTTTTGCCTCAGCTCTAATTGGATCTTCAATTAAAATAACAGCCGAAAGCTTACCATCAATCGCCATAAACAAATGTGAATACTCATCAGGTAAAGAATCAAACAATTCCTTTTTATCATCGTTTATTAGACACTTTTCATCTTCAAACACAAAATGATAACTACCGATAATTACCCGCTTATCATCAATTGTACTAGCGATACCATGGGCCACTAAGTATTCTACCTTAGCATGCAACTCATCACTATGATATAACCCTTTTTCTTTCGCCTTGTTAATTACTGCATTGGCAATACTATGTGGGAAATGTTCTTCTAAACATGCTGCAAGTCTTAAACATTCATCTTCATTTAAAACATCAAAAGGTACAACCTTATAAACTGAAGGACAAGAATGAGTTAATGTACCAGTCTTATCAAAGACAATAGTCTTAGCCTCACTTATTGATTCTAAAAATTTGCCGCCTTTTACAGATATGTGATTATAACTAGCCTCTTTTACAGCGGATAAGACACTTATCGGCATTGAAAGCTTTAGTGCACAAGAATAATCAACCATTAAAACCGCAAGAGCTTTAGACACATTTCTTGTAAATAAATAAACAGCACCTGTTAATAAGAAAGAATAAGGAACTAAACTATCGCTTAGATGGTTTGCCTTAGACTCAGCAGCTGACTTAAGCTTTTGCGATTCCTCTATCATCTTAACAATGGCATCATATCTTCCATTTCCACAAGTATTTGTAACCTTTATTACACATTGGCCTTCATCAACAACCGTACCCGCAAAAACACTATCACCATCTTTTTTCATTACCGGCAAAGATTCGCCAGTCATACTAGATTCATTAACACTTACTTGACCATCCACCACAACTCCATCAAGCGGAATCGTATTACTTGTTCTAACAACAATCTCATCATCCTTTTCAACATCTTTAATGGACACTAGAGTTTCCTTACCATCTTTAAAAAGCCATACCTTATCAACATTAATAGACATGGCACTAGCTAAATCACTAATCGATTTTTTATGTGTCCACTCCTCTAAAATGTCAGAAAAGCCTAACAAGAAAATAATATTACTAGCTGTTGAAAAATCATTTCTTAAAATAGAAACACCAATAGTTGTCGCATCAAGAAGTGCTACTTCAATCTTACCTGCAAATAAAGACTTAATACCCTTAACAATAAAAGGAATGGCTTTGATAATAGTGATACAAGTTCTAATTGGCAAAGGCATAAATAAAGTATTAAAAGCTCTATTGAATATATGCCAATAGGTTTTTTCTTCAAATTCTCTATTTAGAGCCCTAGAACTAGATACAGGTATTAAATCATTACTAAAACTAAAGCTAGAAAGTGAATTTATAAGTTTATCCCTATTACCATCAATATAGTTAATAGTTACATCACTTGTTCTTTCGTATACTTTAGCTCTTTTTATATAGTCTAATTTATTTAAATATTCTTCTAAAATATCAGCCTCATTCAAAGTCATGTTTAAAACATTAACATGCACCCTTAAATAACCGACAGCTTCATGTAGAATAATACACTTCATAATCTTTTTCCTTATAAAAGTGGCAGATGACTGCCACTTATTAAATTATTTATCGCTTTCAGCAATTATTGCCTTAGCATCTTCAATAATTCTTTCTCTTTCTTCCTTAGCTCTAACATCGTTTATTGCCTTTGCATCAACAGCGATATCTTGGCAATTTTCTTTAATAGAAGAAACAGTCTTCATAACACAATCAGCGCCGCGCATGCAAGCAGCAGTTACATGTGTATAAGCTTTTTTTGCATCTTTACTACTTAAAATCTTAACACCAGCTGTTCCAAGTAAGAAACCATAAGCTAAAAATTTACCCTTTACAACAGACATAAAAAGCCTCCATTTCTAAATCTATTCTAGCACTTAACTGATATATAATCTAAGCAGAGGTAAAAATAATGTTAGAATTTTGATATGACACACAATTATTAATTGAAGAAAAAGGATTAAACGAAGATGAAATCAATGATTACTTCAACAAAAACTTTAAAGGTGATTGTTTACTTGCGGTAGGTGATGATGAGTTAATCAAAATCCACTTTCACACCAATGAACCATGGTTATCTTGAATACTGTCAAGGCTTAGGTGAAATCTATAACATCGTAATAGAAGATATGGATAGACAATCACGTGGACTAAAGGGTTAATGTAACCACTTTCATAAAAATTGATATTGAATTTAAAAAAGGCCGGTATAAACTAATTTAAGTATGAAACTTCTTGATAAAAAACTACTTAAATATACCTGGCCTATTTTTATTGAACTAGTACTACAATTACTTGTATCTAACGTTGATAAAATAATGGTAAATAAAGTATCCATAACTGGCGCAAGCGCAATCACTAATGCCGCTAGTATTATGGACTTACTGATTATCGCCTTCTCGGTAATATCATTATCAGTCACAATACTGTGTTCACAATTTTTTGGATCGGGTAAAACAGGACGCATTGAACAATTATATGCCCTAGGCATTATCATTAATGGTGCATTTGGTATAATCGTTTCTATACTTCTTTGGCTATTTGGAAGAAATATCTTTTTATTAATGAAAATACCAAGTGATTGTATGCATGAAGCTCTGTTATATCTAAACATATGCGCAGCAGGTCTTTTGTTTCAAGGAATATACTCAACATATAGCGCTATGTTTAGAAGTAATGGTTGGATGAAACACTCGATGTTTGCCTCAGCTATCATGAATGGCTTAAACATTATTGGTAACTATTTCTTAATACCCCATATTGGCGTAGCTGGTGCCGCTATTTCTTCAGTTCTATCAAGAATTATTGGCTTAGCATTTCTAGTTATTGTCTTCAATGGTTTATCTAATATTAAAGTTAACTTTAAATGCTTAAATCCTTGGCCTACTTCATTACTTAAGGCCATGTTAAAAATAGGACTACCAAGTGGTGGCGAATCTTTATCTTATAACGGTAGCCAAATGATTATCTTAACGTTTGTTAATATGCTAGGTAATTCAATAGTAAAGGTTAGAACCTTCGCCTATATGTATGCCATGATTGGCTATTTACTTGGATGTGCCTTATCCCAATCTTCTCAAATCATCATCGGCTATATGATTGGTGCTGGCAAAAAAGATGAAGCCTATAAAGAAGCAAAAAAAGCTACGATTTTATCAATTTTATTAAATGGTACAACTGCTCTATTAATATTTTTATTCGCAAAGCCATTATTCTCATTCTTTATCGAAGATGATTTACTTGATATCGCAAGAAATGTTATGTTTGTTGATTTAATATTAGAAATAGGTAGAGCCATAAACATGACCATGGTAAGAAGTCTACAAGCGGTTGGCGATATTAAATTTCCAGTAACATGCGGCATATTAAGTATGTGGTTAGTATCCATTCCGATTGCCTATTATTGTGGCTTTATCTTAAATATGGGACTAGTTGGTATTTGGATTGGCATGTGCGTTGATGAATGCCTTAGAGGAATAATATTTGTCATCAGATGGGAATCTGGTGGCTGGCGTAAAAAAGAGCTTATAAATAATCTATAAGCTCTTTTATTTTTCATCAATAAGCACTACAGCTTGAGCTATAGCGCCCTTACCTTCACCCACAAAACCCATCTTTTCAAAACAAGTAGCCTTAACATTAACTAATGATTCATCAATCATTAAAATATTCGCAATATTTTTACGCATTTGATCAATATAAGGCGCCATCTTAGGCTTTTCAATCATGATAAGGCTATCAATATTTACTACCTTAAATCCATGTTCATCCAACATCTTTCTAGTTTCATCTAATAATTTCAAAGAAGAAATACCAGCATATTTTGGATCCTTATCAGAAAAATGAGTTCCTATATCTTTTAATCCCATGGCTCCAATTAAAGCCTCAATAATCGCATGCAACAACACATCAGCATCACTATGACCTAATAATCCTTTTTCATAAGGAATTTTTACACCGCCAATTATTAGGTCTCTACCTTCTGTAAGTCTGTGCACATCTTGTGATTGTCCTATTCTCATATATTTATACTCCTTATATCATCATATACTTTATCATGTTCATTTAGTAATATATCTTTATCTTGATGGCCACATGATACAAGCAAACATCTTATACCCATTGATCTAGCAACTTCTAAATCATGTAATGTATCACCAATCATAACACATTCATTTCTGTCTTTATCAGCTATAAAATTAAGCCCAATAGGTAATTTAGAAGTAGCATAGATATTATCAATACCTAACACTTCATCAAAATAAGCTAGTATACCAAGTTCATTTAATTGCCTTTTTAAAATATCAACCCTACTAGCACTCAATACAACGTTTTTGATTCCTTTTTCTTTATTAGCTATAAGCAAATCAACAACGCCATCATTTAAGCCACACTTATAATAATTGTTCAAATACAAATCCATCCAATATTGGCCAACTTCATACCAATCTAATTGTTCAAAGTCAAAGCCAACTGCCTCGTAATATTTCTTAACCGGAAAAGTAAATATTCTTTTATATTCATCTATACTAATAAAATCCCTTAAAAGATATTTTTCAATCGTCTTATTTAAACAAGCAACCGACACTTCTACATCATTTAATATTGTCCCGTTAAAATCAAAAATCACATATTGCATAAAAACATTATACAAAAAGAAAAGACGCAATTGCGTCTAATAAGTTTCTTCTGGTTCTTCAATGATATTGCCATCATCATCATAGACAACACCCTCATCATCATCACCAACTTCAATAGCTGACAAATCGATTTGGGTATCTTCGAATCTTAAATGACTTTTAATATCCCATTTATTTCCATCTAATTGAGCAAATCTACCATCTATAGATAAATCTGAATAAAAAGAAGCTACTCTATCATCACCAATACCAGTAACTTTTGAAACTTCTTGCCAAAGATCCTTAAATGGTACGGCCTTTTTCTTTGTTGACAAATAATCATATGCTACATCTGCCATTGATTTTTTTGCGCTCATTTACTATTTTTCTCCTATAAACCTAATTTCTACACGTTTTTGACTATCGCTTACACAATAGGCAATAGATATAATATCATTATTTATACATAATGCAAGCACTTTTACAGAAAAAGAAATATCACCCTCATTAGACTTAATTTTGATATAAGCCTTATCTCTTAAAACAACATAAGTCTTATGATCTAAATCATTTCTAAATATCGTTATACCATCATTAAACACTCTTACATCATTGTTTACACCATAAGAATCAACATAAGAAAAATGTTTTTTATCATCAATATTATCAACATTAACTACTTCTTTATAGTTTTCGTTTATATCTTCAATAATTACTTGTGCTCTCATTTACTTAATGCATCCTCATATAAATAATAATTATCAATATAGCTGCCAGAGTTCCAAACGATATAGCCATTATCATAAATACCACTATCAATTAGGCCATTAATTTGATCAAGCAACTTTTCATTATCATAGACCACATATGGTTCTTTAATTGAATTATAGCCTTGAATAAAAGTGCGCACCCTAGCAGCATTAGGTGTTATATTTTGCATATTCAAAGCTTGCTTGCCCCAAGCGCATAATAGTTTATAAGGAACTGTCCAAACAATTTCTTCGATATCATAAGCATGAGCGCCAAAATGATCTGGATAAGGCATTGGCGAAATAACATCCACTACACTTGAAATAGCGGGCCAATATTGGCCATATGCCGTCACATAATTATTGCTAGTCTCGCCAAAGACATCAGCTGAAACATAAGCATGCAAATCATGAATCTCATCGCAAGCATACATTAAAAATCTTTGGATTGCTTGACTTCTTGTTTCATTATAAGTGTTTTGTAGATCCAGCGCATTTAAAGTATCAGCATAATAATCAATTTGTTCAGGAAATCTTACATAATCAAATTCAATTTCATTAAAACCTAAATCACTAACGGCTTCTTTGCCAATTTGTACATTATATTCCCATACTTCTCTTTTGTATGCACTAGGCCAATAAGAACCACCATATTCAAAGGGATTTGAGTCATCATTTAAATCAAGTATGGCATATTCAGGATGATCTATCATATAGTTTCTATCCTTGAATACTGTAATACGACCAACCATATAGATACCAGCTTGCTTTACTTTATCAAGTTGTGTTTTAAACTCCTCTTTAGTAAAATAAGCAGCATCGTAACTACTAGGCGAATTATCTTTCATCACATCAGACTTATAAGAGATAATATGAGCATCTTTAATATCAATCACAAAAGTATTAACACTAGTCATTTTAGCTAATTCAATATAATCTTCTATATCTTTCATAGCTTCCCTGTTAATATATAAGCTCTTGCATACTTCAGGCATTACATTATCTATAAAACTTACTTTCTCAGTGTTACTATAATCAAGCTTTGCTGCACTACCTGCGCCATAAGGATTATCGGTATTATTTAAAAAGTCATTGGTTTCATTCAACATAGATTCATCATCTGTTAAATACTTACTTCTAATATAACCGCCATCATACTTATAACGATCTACACTACCGTCTTCATTAACTGGACTGTGACCTGTAATAACAATATTTTCGCCTTTATAAGCAATACCTTCTATAGAACTACCGCTTTCATTTTTATAAGTAGTGCAAGTACGATATACAAATAAATTAGTAGTTAAAACACAATCTTTTTTCTCGCTTACTAATGAATTGGCAGATACATAATAAGTGTTATTATCGACATATATTTTAGATAGTTGCCCATCATCTATAGTTTTAGTTTCATTAGACAATAAAACTTCTTTTCCTCTTGGAAAAGTATAGATATTGCCATCTACATCTACTACCTCTGTTAGATTATTGTTGCTGGCAAGATACATCGTTGTAGTCTTTTCGTTATTTAATAAAAAATACGCTAAAGAAACACCCAATATAAGCCCAATCAAAGCAAATGATAATAATATATTTTTATAAATTCTTCTTTTTCGCATATATCAATAATAAAACAAAAAAATGGTGGTTGCCCACCATTTTAACTATTTAATATCTTTCAAGAAAACCTTATAAGCTAAATAAGCTTCATAAATATCGACTTTACTTGTAACTTCATACATCGCATGCATGTTTTGAACAGCTACACCTGCATCAATTACTTCTACATCCTTATTAGCTAATATGTAAGCGATAGTACCACCGCCGCCTTGATCTACCTTACCAAGTTCACTTGTTTGATAAGCAACATTATTATCATCAAGAACCTTTCTAATCTTAGCGATAAATTCTGGATTAGCGTCATTACTGCCACTTTTACCTCTTGAACCGGTATATTTGTTAAAGACAATGCCCTTACCAAATTCGGCATTATTGTGATTTGGTGAAGTAACGCTTGGATAGTTAGGATCATGTGCTGCACTAACATCACTTGACAACATGAAACTGCCTCTTAAGCATCTTCTAATATTTAATTCGCTATATTGACCAGCTTTATCCATAAGTTCAGCTAACGCATTTTCAAAAGCACTAGAGCACATACCAGTATTGCCTTGTGAACCTACCTCTTCCTTATCCGATAAAATACAACAGCTTGTTCTTTCAGGTTTTTGAACCTCTAAGATAGCTCTTAAAGAAGTATAAGCACAAACATTATCATCTTGACCATAGGCCATTACCATGCTTCTATCTAATCCATAGTCTCTAGCTTTGCCAGAAGGAACTACTTCAATTTCAGCAGAAATAAAATCTTCTTCTTCGATATCATATTTTTCTTTTAATAAAGCTAAAATATTTTTCTTAACAAGTTCTTTTTCATTTTCCTTACCGCTTGCAGGAATCGAACCGAATAAAACATTTAAATCTTCACCTTCTACAACATTAGCACCACTCTTTTTCATTTGGTCAGCAGCTAAATGAATTAATAAATCAGAAATGCCAACAACTGGATCATCATCCTTTTCACCAATTACTACTTTTACTGTGCTTCCATCTTTTTTGCATACAACACCATGTAAAGCTAAAGGTTGGGCTACCCATTGATACTTTTTAATACCACCATAATAGTGAGTATCTAATAATACCAAACCTGAATCTTCATATAGCGGATGTTGTTTAAGATCAAGACGAGGAGAATCAACATGAGCACCTAAAATATTTAAGCCTTCACTAATATCTTTACTACCAACAACAAATAAAAATAAAGATTTGCCACGATTATTAAAATATAGTTTATCACCAGCTTTAACCTTTTTAACATTCATTAAATCTTTAAAACCAGCTTTACTTGCAAGTTCAATAGAGTTTTCAACTGTTTCTCTTTCGGTTTTTGAAACAGACATAAAATCAATATATTCTTTGCCAAATTCCATAACTGGTTTCACTTTATTACCAGCATATTTTTTCCAAACGTTTTCCATATATGTCCTTCTTTCCATCCGATATGATATAAAAAAAAGAGCCATTTAACAATAGCTCTTAATCTTACAAATGGCGGTCACGATGGGAATCGAACCCACGATCTCCTCCGTGACAGGGAGGCATGTTAACCGCTACACCACGTGACCATCTGGAGCAGATGAAGGGAATCGAACCCTCGTGTCGACCTTGGCAAGGTCGCGTTCTACCATTGAACTACATCTGCATATTTTCTGGCGAAGAAGGAGGGATTTGAACCCTCGCGCCGGAAACCCGACCTAAGGCCTTAGCAGGGCCTCCTCTTCGGCCTCTTGAGTACTTCTTCAGCATTCACACTAGCTCTTAACTGGTGCCCATTAATATTAACACATCTTTAAAATATTTGGCAAGTGTTTTTTTAAAAAATTTAATTTTTTTGTGTAATTGCACTCAAGCTCTCCCTTATATAGCTTAACTATTATAGTTTAAAATAATTTTTAGGCTATAATTAATTCATGTTTATCGCAAAATTTGAAAAAGTCACAAAAGAACAATTTTTGAAAGATTTAAATGATGAAGAAGCTTATGAAAAAATAAGCTTACCAACTCGTGCCACTAAAGGATCAGCTGGTTATGATTTTATATGCCCAATCAACATAAATATCAAACCTAATGAAATGATTAAAATACCAACTGGCATTAGATGTTCTATGCAAGATGGCTATGTCTTAAACATATACCCTAGATCTTCACTTGGCAACAAATATCAAATGTATCTTACAAACACTACCGGCATTGTTGATTCTGATTACTATAACGCTACAAATGAGGGCCATATCATCATTTCAATAGTAAACAAAGGCGATAAAGTTTTAAACATCAAACAAGGAGAGCGCTTTGTTCAAGGTGTCTTTTTAAAATACTATTTAGCTAATGAAGAAGAAGTAACATCTAAAAGAACTGGGGGTTTTGGCTCAACCGGTAACTAAATGCGCCTATAGCTCAACGGATAGAGCGTTTGACTCCGATTCAAAAGGCTGTAGGTTCAATTCCTACTAGGCGCGCCAATGGAGAATTTTTTATGTATATTGAAAGTCTACTTTACAACTCAAACATCTTAAATAAAGATATGCGCATTAACATCTATGGAACAAAAGGCCAACCAATACTTGCCTTTCCTACCCAAGATTCAAAAGCCGATAACTATGAAAGCTTTGGCTTAATCGAACAAATAGCTGACTATATTAATAATGAACAAATTCAAGTCTTTGTCGTTGATTCTATTGATGAAGAAAGTTGGTCTAGTAAAGGCGAAAAAAGTTGGGCAAGCGCTAGACAAGAACAATACTTTAACTTTATCACTAATGAGCTTGTACCATTTATTAAAGAAAAAGCACCCACAAAGAAGTCACCAATTACATTTGGTTGTTCAATGGGCGCCAATCACGCAACTATTTGTTTTTTAAGAAGACCAGATTTATTTGACGGCATGTTAGCTTTATCTGGTGTTTTTAACTCAAGATATTTTTATGGTGACTATACAGATGATAATCTATACAATAACTCACCAGAATCTTTTATGAGCAATATGCCAAGTAATCACCGATATATAAACTTATACAACCAAAAGAAAATCATTTTCTGTATTGGCCAAGGCGCATGGGAAGATCAAGGACTTCTAACCTATAAATACATGGAATATTTATTTAACCAAAAAGGCATCAATGCTTGGTTTGACTATTGGGGAAGCGATGTTGCCCATGATTGGAATTGGTGGTTTAAACAAGTAAGATACTTCTTACCTTACTTGTTAGACTAACTTAAGTAAATCCTTATAATATGCATTAAGCTCTTTCTCATTATCTAGACAAGCTACATACATATAGTTTGCCATAGCTCCAGAAAGAGCTTCTTCAACTCTTCCCTTTAAAACAATCTTATCACCGTATTTTTTCATAATAGCTTCTTCATCCATCTTATGTTTTAAACCATCTCTAATGCCCGCAAAAGCACAAAAACAATGATTATCAGGATATTCAACAGTTAATTTATCAAACGCAATCATATCAGCCCAAATCTTATAAACATTGACACCATGAGCATAATTCATCATCGTAGGCGAAATACCACCGCTTGGACGCATATTAACCTCAAGCGCGACAATGTCACCTTTTTTACCTATATGCTGATCGAAGTTTAAACAAAAAAACTCAAAATGCACAAAACGTGACTTAACCCCAAACGCTTTTAGTGCGGCCTCACCAGCCTTTTTAACATTTGCAGGAAGAACTTTACGAATATAGAAAGCTGAATCCGACAAAGTATTAACAACCTCAAGTAAAGAAACAGGAGTCACATTGCCAGTCTCAAATAAAGGCTTGCCCTTTGAATCAACAATCGCATCAAAAGATACGATAGTACCATCGATATATTCTTCCATGATATATAAAATATCAGGTTTAGTACCTAAGAAATGTCTTAAATCATCTTCATTATTAATCTTATAAGTTCCACAAGCTCCAACACCATTATCAGGTTTTGCGATAACTGGATAACCTACTTCCTTAATAAACTTTTGACAACCCTCCATATCCTTTACAAGATAATAGCGAGCTGTTGGAATATTAGCTAGTTTATATTTTTCCTTCATCTTAGACTTAAACTTGACACATTCCATATCAACACTATGAAAGCTTGTATTGATATTAAAATCATCTCTAAGCTTAGCATCTTGTTCAAGCCAATATTCATTATTAGACTCTAGATAATCAATTTTTCCATACTTGAAACAAAAGAAAGCTACAGCTCTATAAACTGAATCATAATTTTCTAAAGAATCAACTTTATAGTATTCAAATAAGCTATCCTTAAGTTCATTACTCAAATTATCATATTCGCAATCACCAATGCCTAAAACCCTAATGCCATTATTTGTAAGTTCTCTACAAAAATTAAAATAATTGCCAGGAAAATTTGGCGAAATAAACACAAAATTCTTCATGAAACTATTCTCCCCCTAAAATTAAATTGATAAAAACTGGAACTTGCTTTTCCCAACTCGCCTCATTATGTTCGCCGCCTTGAATAACTCTAACATTTAAATGAAGTGGTTTTCTTTTAAGTGCATCAATACAATTCCAGAAACTCTCAAACGCTCTTTTAGCAAACTTCGACTTACCTGCTTCTAAAGAACCATAATCTAAATAAATAATGGTATCTTCATTAATCTTGCTTTTTTTAGTTAAATTAACTAGTTTTTCATTATCAACCCATAACGAAGGTGATAAACACACGGCTCTTGAAAAGATTTCATTATGTTTAAACAAAGCATAATAAGAAATTAAACCGCCCATACTAGAACCACCAATATAAGTATGATGTCTATCGCTTAATGTAGGATAGTGATCATCAATATAAGGCTTTAGAACTTCAATTATCCACTTTACAAAGGTTTGACCTTGTCCTTTTATAAAACCATATTTGAAATCATCATAATCAAATGGTGAATATTCGCATAATCTTTCATTATTATGCCCCCTGCTAGAATCAATAGCGACCACAATAAGTGGCACATTGTTATTTGTTAAATAATCATACATACCCCAAGACTTGCCATAGGTTGCATCATCATCAAAGAAAACATTTTGACCATCCATCATATATAAAACAGGACATTTATCTTCTATATCATCGGGTACATAAATTGTAAGAAATCTTTTTTCATCCCTTAAACAATCAATTGTAATCTCAAATCTTTCTATCATCTTAAAATCTCACAATCTTTAACTTATTAGGCGCCTTTTTAACATAGATATAATCATCTTTATTCACACTTATTGAATTAGACCCATCAATCGATAAAAACGCACTATCACGATTATCCCTGAAAGAATTAAGCTTAAAAGAAATATCATCATTATAAATCTTATAGTGACTGCTTCTATTAACTGGACAAATTGGTGTTAATACAATTTTTCCTTCTTCAATAATTGGCGCTCCAGCCGAATAAGAATAAGCACTAGAACCGGTTGGCGTACTTATAATTAAACCATCCGCAAAATAAGAATTAATACTAGTTCCATCATCCACTTTTAATTTAATTGGAATATTAATATTAGACTTACAAATAACAACATCATTTAACGCATAGTGCACATCATCATGTACTCTTACTTCTAACATGGTTCTTTTTTCAATTTTTGTATCAAAAGACAACTTATCAAGCTCATCTTTTCTTAAGCTTGTTAAATAACCTATACCGCCATAATTAATGCCCAATAGATTAACACCATGTTTATAAACAGGCTCAGCCACCTTAAGCATCGACCCATCACCACCAAGTGTTATAACCGTATCAACATCATTTAATAATAAATCCAATTTATAATATGCTTCCTTTTTATCTAAAGCCTTATCAAACACAATAACTTCATAGTTATTTAAACGATTATAAACAGCACTTAACGCATTATCTTTATCCTTTAAATTAGGATTTACAATTAATAATATCTTATTCATCTTCAATCACCTTAATTTCACGACGTTTTTTATAAACAAACGGACCAACAAGTACTAACATCGGAATTAATTCAAGTCTGCCTGCCAACATATCAAATATCAAAACAAGCTTAGAAAACCAATTGAAACAATTATAGTTTGACATAGGACCCGCTAAATTAAAGGCAGGGCCAATATTATTAAAACAAGAAGCTAAACCAGAAAAATTAGTCGTAAAATCAAGATTATTTAAACTTAACAAAATTAATGAAATAAAGAAAATAAAGAAATAAATTGAAATATAAGAGCGAATTGAATTAACAAGCTCATCATTTACTCTTTTACCTTCAAAACGAATATGTTTTACTTCTCTTGGATAAATATATTTACGAATTGAATTCTTAAAATCCTTAGCCAATATTACAACTCTACTAACTTTAATACCGCCGCCTGTACTGCCAGCACATGCCCCAACAAACATTAAAATCAATAAGATAGTCTTAGAAAATTCTGGCCATAAATTAAAATCATCAGAGGCAAAACCGGTTGTTGTTATAATTGCGCCAACTTGGAAAAAAGCATGTTTGAAACTATCAAACAAATTTCCAAACATTGGAAAAATATTGATCATAATTAGAATCGTTGAAATGGCAATGATACCTAAATAACAACGCATTTCTTCACATTTAAAGGCGCTTTTAAAATCTTTGGCTAAAATAAAATAATAAACATTAAAATTAACACCAAACAATATCATAAAAATAGTAGTAACTATTTGAACAGAACTTGAATAAGAAACAAACGAGTCATTTAAAAGTCCAAAACCGCCCGTACCAGCTGTACCTAAAGCAATTAATAAGGATTCAAAGACCGACATTTTACAAATTAGTAAACAAATAAATTCTAAAAACGTCATGAAAGTATAAATGCCATATAAAATCTTAGCGGTTGAAGACAACTTTGAAACAAGCTTACCAACAGATGGACCAGGGGATTCAGCACGCATAATATAAATACCATTTCCTTCAGCTCCTGGTAATACTGCTAAGGCAAACACCAACATGCCCATGCCACCAATCCAATGGGTGAAACAACGCCAAAACAAAGTTGCGTGGCTTAAAGACTCTACATCATTCATAATAGTAGCGCCAGTTGTTGTAAAACCAGACACAATCTCAAATAAGGCATCAATATAATTGGGAACCTCGTTTAATAATAAAAGCGGAATAGCTCCAATCAAAGAAAGTACAAGCCATGACAAAGCAACTATCATAAAACCTTCTTTGGCAAAAAAAACTTTTGATTTAGGTTTTTTAAAATAGCTAAACAAAGCAAAAACACCACTGAATAAACCAGTAATAAAGTATTCTATAAAACCTTCTTCATGGTATATTAGCGCAAACATAGAAGTTACTATTAAAAAGATAGCTTCAATACCCACACATAACCCAAGAGTATATCTAACAAACGATTTATTCATCATCTAATAATATCCTCTATTGTGTTTAAGCCTTGATGAGTTGTAACCACAAGTACTGTATCGCCAATTTCCATTGTATCTTTACCGCTTGGAATTATTAATTTATTGCCTCTTACAATTAAACAAATTAACAAATTATCTTTAGTCTTTAAACTCTCTAAAGAAGAACCTATTGATTTAGTTTTTTCTTTAATCTCAAAAGTCAAAGCCTCAGCCTTATCTGATAAAATACGATGCATAGTTTCCACTTCATTTTCACCAGAATTAGCCAAACCTCTAATATAGGCCACAATATTGTTTGCGGTAATGTTTTTAGGTGAAACCAAAGCACCAACATCCATATTATTTAAAACACCATCATAACTGATATGATTAACCTTAGTAATTACCTTAGCCTTACTTACGGATTTCGCATATAAAGAAAGTAAAACATTTTCTTCATCAATACCAGTTAAACTAACAAAAGAATCACATTCTGGCAAGCCCTCTTCAATCAATACATTATCATCAGAAGCACAACTGTTGATAATACTAGCCTCAGGAAGCTCTTCAGCTAGATAATCACAGCGTTTAGGATCCATATCCATGATTGCTACATCAATATTTGACTTTTCCAAAATCTTAGCAAGATAAAAGGCTGTATTACTGCCACCAACAATCAAACAATTCTTAATAGGTGACTCATAGATATCGATTCTATTTAAGAAATTAGTTGTAACACTAGGTGTTCCACAAACCGACACTTTATCGCCATCTAAGATAACAGTATCGCCTTTAGGAATAATAGCTTCGCCTTTTCTTTCAATACCTACAAATAAAATATCATCATTGTGCATCTTCTTGATTTGGGCGATCGATTTATTAACAAGTTTCTTATTACCGTTAACCGCAAAAGAAATAAGTTCTATCTTACCCCTTAAAAAAGAATCAACTTTTAAGGCACTTGGCCATCTAATTAATCTAGATATCTCGCGAGCTGTAATCATCTCTGGATTAATAGCCATCGTTAAACCTAGTTCATCCTTAATATAGTTAATTTCTGATGAATACATTGGATTTCTAACACGAGCAATAGTCTTTACATTAGGATTTGCCTTTTTTGCGAATAAACAACATAATAAATTAACCTCATCGGCATTGGTTACCGCAATTAAAACATCACTAGACTCAATGCCAGCCTCTTGTAGAATAGATAGACTAGCACCTTCGCCAACTACGCCAATTGCGTCGATTGAATTAGAAGTACTCTCTACAATGTTTTGGTGCCTATCAATGACCACAACATCATGTTTTTCCTTTGCGAGCTCTTTCGCAATATTTTTACCAACCTTACCACAACCAACAATAATAACTTTCATAAAATCCCCTTTATGAGTCTCATTATACTCTTTTATAAGCTTTAACTTCACTATATATAATATCTAAGCTTAAATCAAAGCATCCATTGGCTACACTTTTTACCTTGCAAAAGTCATAGGCAACACCCACCTTTAAGCAATCCTTATCACATAAAAAACGATCATAATAGCCTTTGCCATAACCAATACGATTTAGTTTTTCATCAAAACATATTAAAGGACAAATAATCAAATCAATATCATTGGTCTGTTGTCCAACAGGTTCCAATATATCATATTGATTAACAGCGAATTTATTATCTATAGGTACCACTGCCTTCATCTTATAATCAGCTAAACATACTGGATAAGAAAATACTTTATCTTCTTTTTCTAACTCACTTAAATCAACCTCATTACCCTTGGCCTTATAAATCATGATATTTTTGGCATTTTTAAATTCAGTACTTTCCTTTATATTTAAACATATCTGATGAGATAAATCTTTTACCTCGTCTTTGCTTAGGCTATTAACCTTAGCCTTATAAGTTTTTCTAATATATTTCTTATAAGTTTTATAGATTTCACCACTTAAATATAAAGAACCACATGCCACTACATTATCACTTTTTAAAGCAAGTTCTATCGCCCCATATAAATCATCAATACATAAGGCATCTTTACCAAGTGATTTAATATAATTACAAATTATTTTGTTATCCAAAGCGCGATGATTATCTACCTTAACACAAATAAACTTATCACCATATGACAAAAGGCAATCAATCATTTCCTTATAGTTTTTATCATCCAATATTCCTAATATAAAAGTAAACTTTCTATTTAAAGTATACAAATACTCACCTAGAGCCTTAGCACATTGACCATTATGAGCACCATCCACAATAAATAAAGGATTTAAAGAAAGTATCGACATTCTGGCATCCCAACTTGTACTATTTAAACCCTCTAATACATTAGCGCATGATATATTAAAACCCTTCTTATTAAGCAAAGTAATCAAATCAAGCACAACACAAGCGTTATAGATTTGATGCCTTCCATTTAAAGACAACTTAATATTTTTATATTCTTTATAGTCGAAGTCATCACTTTCCTTAATCAAAGAAAAATCACTCACATATAAGTTTGCATGTCTATCAGCACATACTTTTTCATATACAGGTATTACTTCCTTTAAGTCATAGACAAGCACATCACCTTTTTCTTTGATAATACCAGCCTTTTCATAAGCAATCTTTTCTATAGTATCTCCAAGCAAGGCGGTATGTTCTAAACCAATATTCATAATTACAGATGCAAGGCTATTATTAATCACATTAGTAGCATCAAGCCTACCACCTAGTCCAACTTCTAAGACTACTACATCACATTTTTCTCTATAAAAATATAAAAAAGCCATACAAGTTAAAATTTCAAAAAACTTTGGCTTATAATTTAAAACTTCACATGCCTTTTTAACTTCATAAGTTAGGCTAACAAAATCATCATCACTTATGCATTTACCATTGATTAAAAAACGCTCATTGTATTCAATTAAATGAGGTGAAATAAAAGTACCAACCTTATAACCTGCACATTTTAAAACACTTGAAGTCATGGCGCAAAAAGAACCCTTGCCATTACTACCTGCAACATGAATTATTTTTAGCTTATCTTGTACATTGTCAAAATAAGCCATAAGTTCCCTCATTTTACTTACGCCATTCCATTTGTTTTCTTCAATATAGGCAATAGCTTCTTTTTTACTTAACATAATTTAATCTTTCAATATATTTAGAACCAATAAACAAAATTAATATTTCCACAACAAACATCACAACAGCTTGATAAAAACGCGTAATTAAAGTAGCCTTGAAAGATAAGTTATACATAATAGAAATAATAGTTGTATTAATTAACATACTTACAATAAATCTATTGACAAAACAAGCCATTAAAATATTTTTCTTATTTAACTCTTTTCTAAAAAAATAAGCATAAACAATGCCACTTAATACAGCTGTCAAAGATAGCAAAGGATTATAAGGTCCTATTGGAAAC
>CAVBAX010000003.1:0-29615 GCA_963593105.1 Candidatus Methanomethylophilaceae archaeon
AATAAAAACTGTATTTTTATCTTTTAATCTATCACTTATGGTCTCTAGATTCAAAAACTCCATTAAACAATTTTGATAATCAGGATGAGCCATATCCTTAAACGATCCATCAAAGTTTTTGTTTACATAACCTTTACGCTTTAGTATGGCATCAATAACGGCATTTCCTTTTATTTGTTCATACTCACCACTTATTAAATCAATACGGTAAATAGTGGCATAAAGCGAAGAAATACCTGAAATAATCTCATTATTTATTTCAAGTTCCTTATTCTTCTCTACTAATTTTTCATGTTCCTTGATTAAAGTTTGATTAACTTCAAGTTCATTTTTTAACTTTAGCTCATTTTCTTTAATTGATACTTTTGAATAAAAATAAAAATCACTAATCCAAGAAAAGACAATCATAAAGATTATAAGCGCACATATAAGTGATAAGAAAAATTGTTGAATCAATTGACCATTTTGAGTATGAATTATATAAGTAAAGACATTCATTCTTGTTTCTTGATTATTAGCCAAAAAATCAACAAAATTAACTATAACACTTGATAATAACAACATTAAAGATAAGCCAAGTATAATTTCATACTTTTTTCCACTATCATATTCGCTAATTAGCTTAAAGCCATCTTGTATCTTTTTACTGTTATAAAACTTGTAAGATAAACAAACGATGATAATTGTAAGAATATATAAGATAATTTGACTAATTATTAAAGCGTTTGATAAATATGAAATAGCATTAAACAATAAGTTTACAAAAACCACAGATAAGACATTACAAATAGTTGTGCCAATTATCGCAATTATTGATATGCCGATATAAGGGTTCTTATGTTCCTTTTTAAAGTAATAATCAAACATTTTAGCTGTTGCTAGGGCGAATAAAACTCTAGGTATAATCAACAATAGAGATCCTATTGGATTACCACTTCTAAATGGTGAAAAGATAATATCTTGATATTGAACAGATGATACACTTGCTTTCCAGATTGAAGAAAACACAAATACTAGTGTTACTGGTAATCCACCCTTAAAACCAAACAACATAGCGGCTACTATTATTAAAATATAAAGGGTTGTAATTGATATTGGATCACTATCTATATAACCAAATGGCGAAAAGGCTAGTATTGCTTCTAGACACATAAAGACTATAATGATATCTTTTCTTTTACTTGCTGATAAAAGCGATTGATAGAAAGTTCTAAATTTATTCATACGCACTATTTTATAACACTTTATAAAAGCTCTTCAATTACGAAGAGCTTTTAATCTAATTAAGTACAATTGTATTAATTGCCTCTATAATGCTTACCACATTACTTCTTGTAACATAAGCATATGGCAGATCATCTACATAGACAAGACAACTTGAACCATCAAATCTGTAGAAGTCCATCTTATATGTTGGGTAGTTTTCATTATCCAAATGTAAAGTGATTGATACTTCTTTTTGACTAGAATTACTATCGTTTGTAAATTTATCAGCATTCAATGAGGTAATCGCATTTCTAAGGGTTGTAATTTCAATTTCTTCATCATTATATTTGAAATTATCGCCATCCTTTATAAATGTATAATCATTTCCATCTAAAATGATATCAATTGAAGTGACACTATCAAAATCACCCGCGAATATTTCTTGATGACGTAAATCATCATATGAATTACTTGTTAAAGTATTATATTTTGTACTACTTATTGAATATATAATCTTAGAATCATTAACTCTAATATATCTTGTTATAGAATCTTCATCCTTGTCATCATCACTTGCGTTATTGTATTTTTCTAATTCTTCAACATTTGATGAAACATATAAAGTTATATTTTGACTGCCTTCGTTATCATTTGAAGTATAGTCAATATTGATTGTAAGCTCAGGATTATTTAATCCATATTCTTCCAGTTCTTCTTCTGTTACGTTATAAGTAACACAATTATATAAGTCTAAGTTTTTGATTGTCGAAATATAATCATCAACCAAATCATTATCAAGAGACTTATCGCCTACAAAGTATTCATCATCTTCGCATATTGATGTACCCTCTGTTTTATTTATTGTGTAATTTTGATTACCACTAAAGGAAATAGAAGTAACTTCTTTCATTGATGGAATTTCATCATTCAATATTAATGAACTAAGTTCTACATTGTAGCTATCATATGGATCACTTGCTGCTAGATATACATTCCCATCGCCTATATCAACATATCGTTGACTATCCATTTTCGATACATTGCCAAGTTTGATTGTATAACTATTATCACTAGTATTAATGTTTATAGTACATATAGGACTAGATAAACCATATTGGTCATAATCAGTTACATTTTCAATAATATAGGTTGATGAAAATTGTTTAAAGATACCAAGCAAATCTGATATTTTAGTGTTGTCTAATGGATAAGCATTGTCATCATCATATAGCCAACTTTCACCTTTAGTAAATGATAAGGTTTTTGTCCCAATAGTCCATGATAAGCTTGTAACTTCACTTGGCTGTATTTCTAAGACAACTTCACCACTGGTTTTGATGTCTTCTTTCTTTTGTTCAATATTTGAAACAATTATTGTGACAAGTGAAACGCTCACAAGTACTAAAAGTAATATATATAATTTCTTTTTCTTAGCCATGTTTTCTTCTCCTATCAATTACAGTGGCGATTCCATATAATACAAAGGCCGATGGAATGATACCAATCATCCATGTTTTAAGCATTGAAGATGTTGAATCAGAAATTGTTAAGTAATTATAATTTAAACTCTTAGCACTAATTGATACAGTTTCTTCTTGGTCAATCAGTTCTGATAAAGCATTAATCGCTAAATTTAAATTTGCACCAGATGAGTATGAATTATACGCGTCTTCTAAAAAGTAGCTAGAGGCAAACCAAATCAATTCACCATTATTACTTGTACTAGCTTTTACAGCCAATGAGAATGGACCATCTATGTCTTCATCTTCTTTTTCATAGGTTGTTAGATTATAGCCATCTACTTTAGAGAAAGAATAAGCAGATGAGTCAAGTAAAGAAGTTGCATCACCTGTAATATTTAAACCTTGGGCTAGTGGGAATATTACATAATAGTTTTCATTTATTAGTGGTGTTGTAATATCGCTTGATTGTAATGTAGGAAGTAACATGTAAGGTTGTGAGAATGTATAGTAGTTTCTATCTCCTTCAATAACAATTCCATCAACTGCTGTAGCACCATAATATTCTAGTACGCTATATAAATTTTCTAAGGTACCATCTTGAACAGGACCGGCTGATACAAATAGTTTGCCACCATTATTTAAATAATTTTTAAGCATTGTAGCTTCTTCTTGTGAAATATCAGAGCTTGGCGCATATAGTATTAAGCCGTCACAATCCTCAGGTATTTCATCAATATTCAATAAGGATAAAGACTCAGTTTCAATATTCATCTTTGAAATTTGTTTAGAAAATTCACTAGGTAATTCACTTTCTCCATGTCCTTTAAGATAATATACTTTAGGATTATCTTCGCTTGATACATAAGAAATAGCAGATGTAAGTGCACCTTCACCATCAAATGAATAAGTATATGAATAAGAACTATAATCAACATCAGTTAAATAAATATCAGAATAACTAATATATCGATACTTATCGCCACATTCAACAATCAAGCTATTGTTGGCAACATCTTCGCTAGTATAAGTTGATGTAAAAGTTGGATAGGTGTCGGGATTTTTCTTAACCACTGAAATATGGCTTGATAAACTTTCATATTTATTAAGTAAATTCTCAATTACACTATCTTCTTGATCAGCTTGTACCACCCAATAAACAGTTACATCTTTTTCTAAATTGTTCACAACAACTTTAGTTGCACTAGTTATTGAATATAGCCTAGATGAACTTATATCAAACTTTGTAAGGTTTGTTGGTAATTTAGAGAATAAAACATTAACCACAACTAATATCGCTAAAACAATTATAGAAATGGTAAGAGAATATGAACCGCCTTTTAGAGCAATATTATTTTCTTTTGATTTAAACATTAGTTATACCTCCTTTTTTCAAGAGATTGTACTGTTAGAAAATTGCCAAAGATAATTATTGATAGATAAAAGATAATATCTGATAAATCAAAGACACCATTTACAAATGTTTTGAATTTATTAAATAAAGATAGTTCTTTCATTATATTAGGTAATAAATTTGTAAAAGTACTATTAAAGAAAATAAAAGCAATAACTACAAGAATAATTAGTATAGCACCTACAATAACAGCTAAGATATTATTTTTGGTTAATAGTTTTACCACAAAAGCCAATAATAGCGATACAGCCAACAAAGCAAGTAAGGCGCCAGTTGTAGTACTTGATACTTGTTCAGATAGGGTGACACTATAATAATTAAACAAGAATATAACAATTGATATACCAGCTGCAAAACCTTGGTTATCTGTAATAGATGAAATAAACATGCCTATAGAGATTAATGCTGATCCCATCATGAAAAAGGCAAAGAGTGTTCCATATGATGTTGGCAAATATACTTCGCCAAACTTAGAAAATACATATGGATAAAACATAATTATGACAAGTGGCAATAAAAACATTACACATAGTGATAAGAATTTGCCTATTACGATATCTGATGTCTTTAATGGTAAAGAATATAATAATTGATCAGTTTTCTGTTTCCTTTCTTCCGCAAAGACTTTCATAGTCAAAAGAGGAATAAAGACAACAAGACCAATGCTTACAAAGTTTAAGACATATTCAAAGTTGGCAACGGATGCTTGTATGTTGTAAAGCAAAGCTCCTACGCCTACAAACAAAAGTAAAGCTGCAGAAAATAAATAGACAGTTAAAGAATTAAAAGCGCTTTGTAGTTCATGTTTAAATATCGCTAGCATCTTCATCTTCCTCGCTTTCTTTAATTTCATCATTTTCTTTGTCGTTATCGGTTAATTCTAAGAAGACATCTTCTAGATTCGCCTTATTGGTATGCATTTCAAAGACCGCAATATCTTTTTTGGCAAAGTTAATTGTGATATTTCCACATATTTGTTTAGAATCAATTTCTGGATTTATTTCTACTTCAACCTTACTTGCATCATTATCTTGTTTGATTGAATAATTTTTAATACCGACTATGCCATCAAGAATTTCTTTAATTTGATTTTCACTTGTCTTCACTTCAAAGACAATAGAACTAGAGCTTAACATCAACTTTTCAAGATTATCTGGTGTATCATAGGCAACTAACTTGCCTTTTGATATTATTAATACTTTTTCACATATCGCTTGTACTTCTGATAAAATATGTGAACTTAGTATTACAGTATGTTCCTTACCTAGTTGCTTAATAAGTTGCCTTATCTCGATAATCTGAATTGGATCTAAGCCTACTGTTGGTTCATCTAATATAATTATTTCCGGTTTTCCTAAAAGTGCTTGAGCAATGCCAACACGTTGTTTGTATCCCTTGGATAGTTTGTTGATGATTCTATTTTCAACATCTATAAGACCTACTTTTTCTACAACTTGTTTAATTTGCTGCTTTATTTCATTTCTTTTAACACCCTTAGCTTCTGCCACAAATGTTAAGTATTCATGTACAGTTTCATTTAGATATAGTGGTGGCTGTTCTGGTAAATAGCCAATTAATCTTTTAGCGTTATCACTATTTTCTAAGATGTCATAGCCACCTACTTTAACAGTTCCATCAGATAAAGAAAGACAGCCAGTTATAATGTTCATAGTTGTTGATTTGCCTGCACCATTTGGTCCAAGTAAGCCATAAACATGTCCATCTTCTATCGTGAATGACAAGTCATTTACAGCTAGAAAATTACCATAGTATTTGGTTAAATGTTCTACTTCAATCATTTAATACCTCCCTAGTATTTCTTAATGATTCTAGTAAAACAACTTGAAATGAACTTGAAAAAACTATAGTTTGATTATAAATTTCAGTTTATCTTCACATTGATTAACTACTATGTTTCCATTTAGTTTATCAATTGTCGCTTTTACAATAGAAAGGCCTACTCCACTTCCACTTATAGAATTAGAATGTGAAGTATCATTACGATAAAATCTTTCAAATAGTCTATTAGGGTTTTCAATCTTTTCTTTATAAGTATTTTCAACTGTTATTTGTATCTTTTTGTTTATATTTGTTGCCCATAACTTTATTGTTTCATTTTCATTTGTGTATTTAATGGCATTATCAAGTAGTATCGATATACATTGGCTAAGCATGTTTTTGTCACCTATATATATTAGGTTTTCTTTAATATCTTGTGTAAAGTTGATATTTTTAGCCTTAGCTAAAACTATAAATGGTTCACAAACTTCCCAAAGCATGTCGCTAACCACAAATTCTTCTTTTTTTAAGAATGGTTTATCTTCTTCTAGACGTGATAAAGTTACAAGGTTATTAATTAGTTTAGATAATTTATTAGCTTGGTTTTGAATGTTATTTATCCATTCATTGTTTTCGTATTCTAAACTTAATACATCAGCACTTGTCAATATTGAAGTTAATGGCGTTTTTAATTCGTGAGAAGCGTTTGTAATAAATTGTTTTTGAGCTTCCATATTTTTAACATATGGAGCGATGGCATATTTTGAGAAAAAGCTTACAAGTAAAAAGACTACTAATAATGATATTAATGAAATAACTATGGTGATTATTAGTAGAGTTTTCATCATTTGAATTTCTCTTTCTGAGTTTAGAAAAAGAATAACTGTCTTATTATCTTCGATTACTTTTAAATAACGATAGCCTTTGTAGTATCCTTTATTGTTTGTTTTATCTTTTGTTTTATTGCCATATTCAAGCGCTTGATCATCAGTTAATGAGGCAATATAGTCTTGATAAATATTTGTATTTTCATCTGCATATTCAACAGAAAAAAATCTAATCATGTATGGTACTTCATTAGAGTATCTATCTATTGTTTCTAGCGGTGGTATCCTATCTTCTGGTATACCTTCTTTTTGGGCTTCATATAATCTTTGAAGTATTTGATCTTGACCGTTTGTAGTTGATATATAGTTCCAAACATTAACAAAACAACCTAGTGAAAAAATAACCGCGAAAAAAGCGATTACAGAAAACAATATAAAGCGATTACGCATCTTTTTTAGCATGTTTCCTCTAGGGCATAACCTGCCCCTCGTATCGTTTTAATTTCAAGGTTTGAGTTTATTAGCTTTAGTTTTCTTCTTAAAAAGCCAATATAAGTCCAGACAACATCAATATCCGCGTTACTGTTTATGTCCCATACTTTTTCCATTAATAGTTCACTAGAAAATACTCTTTTGGGATTTTTTAAGAATAGTTCTAATAATTGAAATTCTTTATTATTTAGTTTAGTTTCTTCAAAACTTGTTTTTAGAATATAAGTATTTAAATCCAACGTGGTATTGCCAAGCTCAATATTAGAACTTGTATAATCTTTATTTCTTCTTGCAAGGGCTTTGACACGTGCTAAAAATTCACTTGTGGCAAAGGGTTTGGTAAGATAATCATCAGCTCCTGCATCAAGTCCATATACAATATCATCTACTTCGCTTTTAGCAGTCAATAACATAATTGGTGTTTTATCGCCATTGTTTCTTATTGTCTTAAGTACTTCAATACCACTTTTTTTAGGCATCATAATATCAAGGACAATAACATCATAGTTTGTTTTTTCGATGTAACTTAAAGCACTTAAACCATCATAAGCAGAATCTACTGTATATTTATTTTTTTCAAGTAGCACTTTTAAAGCTTTGTTTATATTGATTTCATCTTCACCAATTAGTATTCTCATATCGTTATTATGGCACTAGAATATACTAATGAAACTGAAATTAAACTGATATTTTATAGCTTAATGTGCTAGTCTTATCAATAATTCTTTTTTTATCTAATTCAAGAACACTGTCACCCATGCCATTACTTCTAATCGTATAATCTATCCCTTCAAAATATAACGTATGCATCAATTAGTTTCTTTAACTATTGTTTAAAACTATAGACCAATAAAGTTAGGGTGGAAATTCACTTGCTGTACATCTTTCTTCTAAAAACGGGCAATCCTAATTAGAATTGCCCGTTTAATACAATATTAGTTTTTTTTATTTTCGATTTTTAGTTTTTATCAAATGAAGTAAGTCCGCTCTATTTGACAAAAGAATACTTTTACATCATCTTAATATAGTTTTGCGCCTGCAGGGATATGGTTATCTACCATTAATAGATGTAGTTTTTCATTTCCTTCTTCTTTATGTACAGCACTTATCAGCATGCCACAAGAATCAATTCCCATCATAGCACGAGGTGGAAGATTAACAATGGCGATGCATGTCTTGCCAACTAACTCTTCAGGCTCATAGTATTCATGAATTCCTGATAAGATAATTCTATCTTCATTTGTTCCATCATCCAAAGTAAACTTTAATAGTTTTTTGCTTTTTTCAACAGCTTCACACTTTTTAACTTTGACTGCTCTAAAGTCTGATTTAGAGAATGTTTCAAAGTCTACAAAGTCTTTGAATAATGGTTCAATCTCCACTTTAGAGAAATCAATTACTTCTTCTTGTTTATTATCAGCTTGAACTGTTAATTTCTTACGGTTATCGCCTCTTTCCTTCATTGTAGGGAATAAGATAACGTCTCTAATTGATTCAGATTCCGAGAATAGCATTACCATTCTATCGATTCCATAGCCTATACCGCCTGCTGGTGGCATACCATATTCAAGGGCTTCAATGAAGTCCATATCGATATCATTTGCTTCATCATCACCAAGTTCTTTGGCTTTTAATTGATCTTCAAAACGTTGTAGTTGGTCGATTGGATCGTTTAATTCAGTATAAGCGTTTGCACATTCATGGCCTGAAATAAATAGTTCAAATCTATCTACAAATCTAGGGTCTTGTTCATTAGCTCTAGTTAATGGCGATATTTCAATTGGGTGTCCATATAAGAATGTTGGTTCAATTAATGTTTCTTCAACATATTTTTCAAAGAATGCGTTGATGATATGGCCTATTGTGAAGTGTTTTTCTACTTCGATATCATGTTCCTTAGCTAATTTACATGCATCTTCAAAAGACATATGTTCCTTAAAGTCAATGCCTGTCTTTTCTTTGATGGCGTCAGTCATTGAAATTTTTTTCCAATCACCATCTAAGCTAATTTGATGACCTAGATAATTAAATGTACGCTTATGGCATACGTTATCAGCGATGTATTTATACATGCTTTCAGTAAGTTCCATCATTCCTTCTAGATTAGAATATGCTTCATATAGTTCCATTAATGTAAATTCAGGGTTATGCTGAGGGTCCATGCCTTCATTTCTGAATGTTCTACCAATTTCATATACCTTTTCCATACCACCTACTAGTAATCTCTTTAGATTAAGTTCTAGAGCGATTCTTAGATACATGTCTAGGTTTTGTGTATTATGATGGGTAACAAATGGTCTAGCGCTAGCACCTGTTAGAAGCGTTGTTAAGACTGGTGTTTCAACTTCTACAAAGTCTCTACCGCCTAAGAATGATCTAATTGCGTTTAAGACTTGTGGACGCATTAAGGCAACTTTCTTGCTGTCTTCATTCATTATAAGGTCTAGGTATCTTCTTCTGTATCTTTCTTCAACATCTGTTAAACCATGGAATTTTTCCGGGAATGGGTTTAACGCTTTAGTTAAGTGAGTGTATTGTAAAACATAAACTGATAGTTCACCATTTGGATTTTGTTCAGTTGGGTTTGTGCGATATACATTACCTTTAACGCCGATGATATCACCAACATCGCTAGCTTTTACGAGTTCATATGGCTCTTCGCCTAAGTCGTTTTTGTTGATGACAAGTTGAATGTGGCCATATCTATCTTGAATGTGCATAAAACACATCTTGCCCATTCTTCTTTTTGACATTATTCTGCCTGCAATAGAAACGTTTACTTTATTATTTTCTAGTTCTTCTTTAGTTTTTGAAGAGTAGGTGTCTTTTATTGTTTGACTATTGTTGTCTCTTGTGTAGGCATTACCAAAAGGATTGATGCCTTTTTGTTTTAGGTCGTCTAATTTCTTTCTTCTTGCAAGTTGTTGATCATTAAACTTTCTTTCCATTTTTTTCCTCCTTAAAAAATAAAAAAGGTAGCACAAGGGCGCAAGTGCGCGGTACCACCTTAGTTTGTAACTTTATACTTTTAACGCAAGTCTACGATTCGCTCCAAGTCCTTATTCGTCTATTTCTTTTATGTTTTTACACCAACCAAACATTCTCTTTTGAAAAGTTTAATAGATTACTCTTCTTTTCATCGCGATTACTCAGTTATTCTAGCACAATTAGAGTGCTTTTAAAATAGGACCTTTTAAAGGATGAGGGACATAAAGTTCTTCAATATAAGCTATTTCTTTTTCACTTAAAGTGATATTAATGGCTCTAATCGCATCATCAATATACTTAGTTTTACTTGCACCTACAATTGGGGCAACTATACCTTTTGTATAAAGCCAAGCAAGGGCAACTTCCGATATTTTTACACCTTTATTTTCAGCTATTTCATTTACTCTTTCAACCACTAGTTTATCGCTATCTTCAAAGGCACTATATCTTCTTTTAGCAACATCATCACTTTGACTTCTGATTGAATCTGAGTCCCATGTTTTTCTTGCTAAGTGTCCTGCAGCTAATGGCGAATAAGGGACAAGAGATACATTAAGTTCTTTACACAAGGGAATCATTTCTCTTTCTTCTTCTCGATATAAAAGGTTGTAGTGATTTTCCATCATTTCAAAGCGAGCATAGCCTTTTTCTTTAGCTAGATTTTGATACATTAGAAATTGATAGGCTAATATGCTACTTGATCCTAGAGCTCTTACTTTGCCTTGTTTAACTAGATTATTTAGTGTTTCCATTGTTTCTTCAATTGGTGTGTTATAGTCAAATCTATGAATTAAATATAAATCTAAGTAGTCAGTGCCGAGTCTATTTAGTGTCCCATCTATTTCTCTATTAATTGCTTCTTTTGATAGTCCACCTTCATTAAAGAATACTTTAGAGGCAATTATAACTTTATCTCTACTAATACCAAGTTCTTTCAAACTTTTGCCAAGGTATTCTTCACTTGTGCCGTTAGAGTATTGGTTAGCAGTGTCAAAGAAGTTAATACCACTATCAATGGCATAACCAATAATGTTTTTTGTATCTATAAAGCTACTGGCCCATTTATACATACTGTTGTCACCAAAACCCATACAGCCTAAGCAAAGTTTTGATACTTCAATGTCTGTGTTTCCTAATTTTGTATATTTCATTTCGTGTACTTGTCAAGATATGAATCGACATAGGCGTTTCTTTTGACTTTTGGTTCATTATAGATTTTGCCTCTTGCGATTACCATATCTACCTTTCTTAAATTATTTAAATCATCTAGTGGGTTTTTAGTTGTAACTATTAGGTCTGCACATTTACCTTCTTCAACAGATCCGGTAATATCGCCAATTCCTGCAAGCTTTGCGTTGTTTAGCGTTGCTGAGTATAGGGCAAAAGCGTTACTTACGCCAACATATTTATGAAAATATACTAATTCTCTATAGAAATCATATTGAGAAATCCAAGGGCATCCAACATCATTTCCTAAGCCCACTGGGATGTTATTTTCAAGAGCTTTTTTGCTTCCTTCTATAAAGCCATTTAATACTACTTTGCCATTGTATTGTTCAACTTCGCTAGTATGAGCTACATCCCTATCAAACAGTGCATATGGGATTCCTGGGGAGATTGTGCAAATAAGAAATGCTTTGTGTTTTTTAAATAGTTCAATACATTCATCGTCTAATAGCGCACCATGTTCAATAGAGTCTACTCCATTTTCAAGTGCAACTTTAACGCCTTGTGGGCTTTCGACATGGGCTGATACGATAAAACCAAGTTCATGTGCCTTATCGCAACACGCTTTAACCATTTCTGGTTTCATTTTTAACTGTCCTGGTACTCCTTTTTCTTTGGCATCCATTACCCCGCCGGTGATCATTAGTTTTATTAAATCGACGTTTTGCGTTTTTAAATTTTCAATTTGTTTAACTGCATCATCTATATCATCAAAGGCTTTCGCCACCGATCCTGCCATATGGCCGCCTTTTACAGTAATGCCTTCATTGCTCGCAAGAATTCTTGGTCCATCTAGTTTGCCGGCGTTTATTTTATCTCTAGTTTGAGTGTCTAGACTTCTTAAACCGCCAACAGTTCTAATGGTGGTAACGCCCGAAAATAGTTCAATTTGCGCATAGGTTTCAACTAGTTTTTTTGCGGCGTATCTTCCGATTGCAGTGGCAAATACTTGATTTACTAATTTTTCATTGTCTCTTTGTTTCTTTTGGGGTTTGCCATTGCCTGCCAAGTGAACGTGCATGTTGATAAGTCCTGGCATTATGTATTTGCCTTTTAAATCTATAATTTCATAACCACTTATATCATAATTTTTGTCTACGATTCTTTTAATCGTTTCCCCTTCAACTATTATTGTTCCTTCTTTTGGTTTCATGTCTTTGGTACCATCTAGGATGATGCCGTTTATAATTGCGTATTTATTCATATTTATTCCTCTTGCTTTACATTATATACCTTGGTTTGTGATGGTTTGTAAGCTTATGAATATTTTATTAAATCGTCAAAATCAATAAAACATTTTCAAAAACGCCATGCAGGCAAAGCGTTAAATGCCCTATTATTAGGCGTTGCTAGATAATTTTGTTGTAAAACTTTTCTGTTTAATCCTACTAATGGTGTTAATTTGAATGTATGGAAGATTTAACATAATGTTTAAGTTTTGAACAAATTTCTTAATTCCCCTTTAATAATCCGGTATTAAACAATTTACCTATATAGCGTAATTATTGAAAATTTTAAAACGCCATGCAGGTGAAATAAGAAATATCCTGTGGTTAACAGCTTTTTTGTCACATTTGTTGTAAAACTTTATATCTTTGTTGATGTTGTTAAGTTTAATAGGTACTAGTTTTAAATAAGAACTTCAATTATATTTTATTGTTTAATTGTTAAATCAAGACAACAGAACACTATACAGATGAAATGTAAAATAATTAATGTTTGCTAAATATTAAACGTTTTTACTGTAAAACTTTAGTTTTATATTTCTTTATAGTATTAGGTTTGATAGGTACGGGATTTGCCACATAAGTAATATGAAAGGGTAGTGAGGTAAGCCGCTTTACTTGGGGCCTGAAACAGGTGTAAGTCGGACGCGTTTTCACATTTTGTAAAATTCGGGCACTTTTTTTAAAAAAAGGCTTGCCATGTCCCTAAAGCTGTGCTAATATAATTAAGCAAATGCACGTGCCCGAATAGCTCAGTCGGTAGAGCGTCCGGCTGTTAACCGGCAGGTCACAGGTTCGAGTCCTGTTTCGGGCGCCATTTGTTTTATATGGTAGGTTGGTGAAGCGGCTTAACACACTGCCCTTTCACGGCAGCACTCACGGGTTCGAATCCCGTACCTATCACCATATTTTGATTCCTTAGCTCAGCTGGTAGAGCATCTGACTCTTAATCAGAGGGTCCAGGGTTCGAATCCCTGAGGAATCACCACTCTTTATATGCTGCATCTCTGATGAGATGTTTTTTTTATTTTTTTTGAAGATTTTTTATTTTTCTTTCAATTTAGGGTAGGAATTTTTCTAATTCATGTCTATAAAGTAGTGAAAGGATTAAAAAATGTATAGAACTTATAAATTTCGTTTAAGACCAAATGTAGATCAAATTAACAAACTAAATAAAATGTTAGACTTAATTACTTTGATTCATGATCTTTATAGCGAACACTACTTCACCATTAAAGATATGAGTTCCAATGATATTCTTACTTATTTCTTATCGCTTCATAAGGAATTAAAAGAAGGAGATCAAGCGGCATTTCTTTTGGAAATTAAAGAATTATCAAATTCTAAGACTATGGGCAGAAGAAATAAGAAAATTTTTAAATATTCTACAAATTATTTTAGATCTATCTATAAAAAGAATACACCTTATGATGACAAACATATTTATTTACCTTCTATTGGCAGCGTATACTATTACAATGGTTCTTACACTAAAAACATTAAGTATATTTACCGATATACTGTTTATAAAACAATAGATGAAAAGTTCTATATCGATATCCTTTCAGTTAAAGTGCCAAACGTCACTGTTAAAAAACAGCTTGATGTGCAAGATAGTGTTGGTTTAGATTATTCCTCTAGTAACTTTTATGTTGATAATAAAGGAAATAGCCCTACCACTTATCATAATTTAAAAGATAACAGTAAACTATTAGAGGAGCTAAGAATTAAAATTGCTCGTTTACCTAAAGATTGTCCACAATACAAAAACGCCTTAAAACGCTATATCTTGCTTCATGGCAAATTCGCAAGGCAGAGAAAAGATTGTCTACATAAACTTTCAACAAGTCTTGCCGATAAGTATGACTACATCTTTGTTGAAAGTATTAATTTAAGTGAAGTCGCAACTCATAGACGCCAAGGTAAGGCGGTTATTGACAACAGTTATGGTAAGTTTTTAAAGATGTTGGAATATAAGATGAATGAGCGTGGTAAAAAGCTTGTACAAATTGATCGTTACTATCCAAGTAGTAAGAAATGCAATTATTGCGGTTATGTTATAGATAGTCTTACTCTTAAACAAAGAACTTGGCAATGTCCAAATTGTCATATGAATCACAATCGTGACATTAATGCCGCTATTAATATCAGAAATAAAGGTATTGAACTTGTGATGGAAAAAGCCGGTGGGCAATCGGCGTGGGCTTAAACACAAAGTTAGATATAACATGCCAAGGGTTCGAACGTATATTCTCCTGTCTAAGGTTTAATATAAGTGGTTTGAACCACAAAAAAAGAGCTTCTTAAATTTAAAATTTATTGAAGTTCTTTTTCTTTTAGTTATTAGTCGTTATCGTTTTTAAGTTTACCGAACAATTGTAATAATCTGATGAATAAGTTAATGAAATCAAGATAAAGTTGGAATGCACCATAAATCATTAATTTTTCACCCATTTGACTATCGTTGAAACTAGCTGCATATAAATCTCTTAATCTTTGCATATCATATGCAATTAAGAATAAGAATAATATTACACCAAGATAATTGATACCCCATTGAATCATTTGGTTCTTAAAGAAGAAAACATTTAATAGAGAAACCAAGATAATAGCGATTAATCCTGGCATAATTATTCCTGAGAATTTTGATAAATCAACTTTAGTATTGTGGCCAATAAATGATAGGGTTGCAAACATTATACAAGAAACAATAAATGTAATATATACAGATGTTTCAGTATATGCATATAGCACAAACGATAAAGATATACCAGTACATACTGAATAAAGGATGTAACAAACCCAAGCTGTTGTTTTAGACATTTTATTAAGTCTTGCCGCAAAGAAGATTGCGACACCAAATTCAACTAATATGCATGCTAAGCCAAATGTCGCAAATTCACCAGCGAATTTAGCTAAAATTGTATCCATAAAGAAGTGGCTAATACCAAAGCTAATAACAGCAGTAATGCCAACGCCAATCGCAACAGCAGAGAATACTTTGCTTAAATATTCATTGAATGTTAAGCCGTTGTTTGACGAATAAACATTTGTATATTCACTCATTTTTTATACCTCCTGAATATTTCCTCTTAATTATATTATGGTTTTATATAAAACTAGTAGCTCAAGCTATTTACAACGGTGTTTACTTCAGCTTCACTTGCGTTAACCATTGCGATTTGAACAAATGTTGAATCTTTATGGAAGAAGTATACATCATAGATAGTTCCATCTTGGTCAGCATGGAAATAGTTGACTTTTGCGTCTTTCCCTTCTAATTCATTCATTTCATAGTAGTCTGAGAAAGCTTCAATTTGTGAAGTATATTCTTCTTCGCTAAGTTCTACACCATATATTTGGCCAACTAAAGTAGCTTTATCGCCTTCCATTTTGTATAGTTGTCCTTGATCACTATATTTCCAGTTTTTAGGTAGTGTAACTTCCCCGTCAACTTCACCAAAATATGTTGGATATAATGTACTTAATTTATAAGTTTTAGCTGTTCCAACTTTTGTAAAGATTAAATATCCTAGTAACGCTAAACATACAACAGCTAAAACAATTACTGTTGTGTTACTTTTTTTCTTTTCAGTTTTTACTTCAGTTTCATTTACGTTAGTTTCTTCTTTTACAGTTTCGCTTTCTTGGACAACTTCATTTGCCAAGTTTTCTTCTAAACCTGTTTGATTGTTATTTGACTCTTCCATATAAATCCCTTCTTTATATAGGCTTAAATGCCTTGTAAAACATTTTATCATTTATTTTGTGTTAATAATATGTTAATATATTTGTTACTGAGGGAGTAGCAAGCCCAAAATTGGCGGTATGTCAACAAACTGGTGTAAACCTGGCATACATTAAAATGCGAGACTCATGTATATTTTGTTATACATGAGAATTAGCTTGTGTATAACACAAGTTTTTTTATTTTTTTGGGGTAAAGTATGAATTTTTTATTTTTTCTTAACGCTATTTTGTTAGGTGTTGGTTTAGCTATGGATGCTTTTTCGGTTTCTCTAGCTAATGGTTTAAATGAGCCAAACATGAAAAAGAACAGACAGTTTTTGATTGCGGGTACTTTTTCTTTCTTTCAGATTGCCATGCCTTTGATTGGTTGGTTTTGTGTACATACACTTGTTGAAAAGTTTAAGTTGTTTCAAAAGTTTATTCCTTATATCGCGCTTGTTTTACTTGCCTATATTGGCGGTAAAATGCTTATTGAAGGCATTAAAAACAAGGAAGGCGATGATGAAAAACCAGCGTTAACACTTTCTGATTTATTTATTCAAGGTGTTGCGACTTCAATTGATGCTTTATCAGTTGGTTTTACAATTGCTGAATTATCTTTTCCTTTTGCGTTGATCGAATCAATTATTATCGGAATTGTAACTTTAGGTATTTGTCTTATAGGCTTACATTTAGGTAAAAAGTTTGGTACCAAGCTTGCCAATAAGGCTTCGATATTAGGTGGTGTTATTTTGATTGCTATCGGTTTAGAAATCTTTATAAAAGGTATTCTAAGTTAGACCACATTCTTTATATAGTTTTTCGATTATAGGCGTTTTGTATTCAATGTATTTTTCTATATCTTTTGGATACAAAGAAGCGCCTTTTTCTTTTATTTCGCTATAGGCTTTTATAGCTGCGGGATTATTTCTTAGGTAATTTCTAAATGTTAAATGACGTTTTAGTTCCTCGCTTTCTTTAGGACATACATATAGATGATGAAGTTGTAGATGTTCTTTATGTTTGTATCTAAAGGCTTCTCTATCTTTAATACCAAGGTTGCCTTCATGGATATAGCCAATTGAAGCCAACCTTTTCTTTAGTTTTTCAAACACTGAATAGTCTTTAATAACTATATCAATGTCGATGCATGGTTTAGCTGACATGCCTTCAACAGATGTAGAGCCTACATGTTCAATTGTTTCAATTAAATCATTTGTAACATTTAAAATCTCTGATTTGATTTCTTCAAATTGTTTCTTCCAGTTTTCATCATATGGTAAGACTATTACGTTTATTGTTTTCATTGATAGTATATTTCGATGCGGTCTATGTTATCTAAATCATCACTTAAAATATCACTATATAGTATTACATAGTTATCATGACTTTTTATTTTTTTGCCAAAGATACAGGTGTTTCCATTTTTGTAAGTTAAATCGCCTTTAAAATAATCGCAAGTATCTTTAATACTTTCAAGCTTATAACCATTTAAATAAGCATCATTTTCGCTATCAGCAAGGTAGTAGATAATTTTGCTTACAACCTCTTTCTTGTTTATGTTACTTATTGAATATTCAATCGCTAAGCTGTCAAGAATGCTTTCATCATAACCTACAACTATTTGATTATTACCAATTGATAAACTATAAAGATCTTCTTTATTAGCCCTGCAGCCAAACAGTAATAATAGTATTGGCGCTATATATATTATTTTTTTATTTATCATGGTGAATTTTATTGGCTTCAAAAAAGGCGTCATCACTTTTTTTAGGATGGCCAGTTAATCTTCTACATAATCCAATAAGGGGATGTACTGTTGGTTTAATCATGCCTGTTAGTTCAATAAATATCCATGCACATAGACATAATATAATCAAAATTATTACGCCAATCTTATGGTGAAAATACATGATTATTGCGTCTGTTCCAAACAAGAATGTCACAAGATACAATAACAATACAGTGTTTCTATGTGATAGGCCAATCTTATACATCAAGACATGATGCAAATGAGATCTATCGGCTTCCGATATTTTTTGTCCCTTTAGTTTCCTTCTTATAATCGCAAGAGATGTATCAGCAAGTGGTACAAATAGAATAATTAGGGGGAATACAAGCGAAATAAAGGCACTTGATTTAAAGCCAAGGAGCGATAAACAAGCAATCATATAGCCCATAAACAAAGCACCAGAGTCACCTACAAAGATGCTGGCTGGATGAAAGTTATATGGAAGTACTCCACCAATTGAGCCAATCATTATTAAAGCTACAACACAAGCATCAATTCTACGCATTTGGTAGGCAATAAAGCCTATAACGCATAAGACAATTATAGAAATGCCACTTGATAGGCCATCTAGCCCATCTATTAAATTTATGGCATTGGTGACACCTACTATCCAAAATATCGAAATAAGAAAGTAAATTGGTTCAATGTTTATGGTAATGAAAGGTAAGTTTAATTCGCTAATTTGAATCTTGCCAACAAATGTTACATATATAGCAGCTGCAATTTGAAATAATAGTTTGATGATTGGTTTTAAATCGAACATATCATCAATTAATCCGCCTATAAAGACAATACAAGCACCAATTAAAATAGCGTCAAAGGTTCTATCAGGATGCACAAAAATGGCCATCGTAATAACGAAGGCTGAATACATCGCTACTCCACCAATTCTAACTATCTTGCCATGGTGAACAGTACGCTTGTTTTCAATTGCGTAGGTGTTTGTCGCAAGTCCAATCTTTTTGGCAACTGGAGTAAGTATAAGTGATATTACAAACGCTGTTAATACATAAGGCAGCGCGATAGATAATGTATGCATGCTTTTTAAATTATATCATTACTTAATTAAAATAATAAATGATAGACATAAGGAATGAACCTGATAGATAGGCCAAAGAAAAGGCGATGATAAAGTATAGTATCCATGCTTGGGATATTTTTCCTTTTTTAATATAACGATTATAGTCAATGGCGCTAAGCCCAAATAAGCTGAATATAAAACAAATTATATAAATGCTAACACGCAAATAAAACTTATACATTTAAATCACCAATTATTTCAATTTTACTTGATTTTCCTTTAATTAAGGCTCCATTTTGTTTATCTAATCCAAATAAACGATAGGCATTTAAACTAGACATTAATAGAATTTCGTTGTAGTTAGCCCCTATTTTATAGAGTTTCTTTATTCCCTTGGCAATATCACCAATAAGAATTATTCTATCTTTGTTTTTTAATCGATAGACTACTCTTAGAACACTTTCATCTAAATCGGAGTCGACTTCAACATATCTATCATCATTAAAAGCTCCATTAACAAGCCCTGGCTTATAGGCATCAAAACCTGTCATATTATTAAATAAATCATAGTAGCCAGCATATTCAAAATTGATATCTTTTAAATATGCATTAGAATTGCCAAGCATTACTACTTTATTAGTTTCTATTGGATTAAGTGGGTCAATCACTTCTTGATACTTATCTAAATCATTTACATCAAAAAAGCCTGGAAAAACTAGTTTTCCTTCTAGGTCTATTAATTTATCAAAGTCGCAATCCACTTCACTATGACAAAATACATCTATTATATGTTTATCATCTATAAGCAAGGCACCATCTTCATATTGTCGATAGGTATCTATTACTAAGTGTGCATGTATATAAAGAGTTTTCATTAAGATAAAGCCTCAATGATACTTGGAAGCATTTGTTTCTTTCTTGATACAAGTTTACTTACAAGCTTATCTTCATCATAGTCGTTATAGATTTGTTTTAGTAAATCATGTTTACTGCCAGCAGCTAATACATATGATCCAGCGCCATAAATATCCGTCATCATACAAATCATTAAATCAAGTGATGCGGTCTTACAATTGTCTTCTAATGCGGTTTTAATAGAATCTTTTACCGCAAAGAATTCATCGGAGTCCTTACAGGTAGCTTGAGAAATACCAACTTTAAAGCCATTGATGACAAATTCTTTATAGTCTTCATATAAGACATCAATACTTCTTCTATTTAATAAAGAGTCACCATGTTTAGCCATTTCTTCATATAGTTCATCTGCTTCTTCACCTGATATATCTTCTAATATCTTTGCCGTTTTAATATCTAATTCAGTTGTAGTTGGGCTTGTAAAATTCATAGTATCCGATAAAATTGCGCCAAGTAAAAGACCAGCCAAATATTCATCAATTTCTAAGTCTTCATCTAAGAATTTATTGGCGATGATTGTAGCTGTTGCTCCAACAACTTGGGTAGTAATAGTGATTGGATTATTAGTTACTAAGTCACCAAGTCTATGGTGATCTACCACTTCAATTACTTCACCAAAGTCAATGTCTTCAATTGATTGTTTCTTTTCATTATGGTCAACTAGTATTAATTGTTTCTTTTTATAGTTATTAAGATGGTATCTACTTATAGAACCTACAACGGTCTTGTTTTCATCAAGTATTGGATAAGAACGAAATCTTGATTTAGATATCTTATTTAGGCAAGCATCTACTGTTTCATTGCTGTTAACCGTTACTACACCATCTCCTTTAACCATCACGCATTCAATAGATGGTGCTTGGTAGATTAATTTAGAGATTTTTAAAGCACTGAGATTAGTTTTAATAACATTGATATTAGCTTGTTTCATTTCAGCTTTATGTTTTTCAAAAACATCAAAATGGCCAATAATTATAATTAGACCTGCTTTTTCTTTTAAAGCTTGTTTAAATACTCTTTCAGATGAAGTAATAACGATATCACCTTCGTGGACTTCACTATCTGATGTAGGCGCTATTTCGACTTCACCACTTACTTCAAAATAATCCGCTTTATTTAATACTTCTGCTCTTAGTGTTTTAATAACATTTTCAAGGGTTACGGTTTTAAGTACTTTAGCTAAATATCTATCGTTGGCAGTCCAAAGCTCGTTTAAATTACTTAATGAAACAATACCTTCTAGATGTTTCTTTTTATCAGTGACAAAGACCGTTTTAGATGCAGTTTTAATCAATTTGTTCAATGCTTCTCTAATGGTAATATCCTTAGATACATTTACTGCCTTATCATATTCAATTTCTCTAATTGTGCATTTTGCGGTATATAAGTGTAAAGGATCTTCAAAGTGGAAGCGTTCAAGTAAGTATTCAGTATCGCTTCTTACTGGTCCAACTCTACCTGCAATGGCATTATAGCCATGTAGCTTTTTGAATTCAGCATAGGCAATACTAGATACGATTGCGTCAGTATCAGGGTTTTTATGTCCTGTTATATAGATGGGGTTATTCATATTACTCCTTTATTAAATCCATGATTTCTTCTTCTGTAATTGGTCCTTGTCTTAATATTTTAATTTCATCACTACTACAATCTACGATAGTACTAGATAAAGAGCCACTTGCGTCTTTTTTTACAACACCATCTATTCTACCATCAAGCTTCTCATATACATCTTTCCACTTTAATAAAGATGGTTCATGTGACATATTAGCACTTGTGACAAGTAATGGCTTTTTTACCGCTTTAAGTAGTGATAAGACAAACTCGTCGTCTGGTATTCTAATGCCGATGGTATTAAGACCACTTGTCGCGCTATCATCTATGCATTCTTTTTTCTTATAAATGATAGTAATGGCACCAGGCATATATTTTTTCATGATTTTTTTAGCTTTTTTACTTACATATGCCACTTCATCAATCATTTCAATAGAGCTACACATCATTGGTAGTGCTTTTTTGCTTTCCCTGTTTTTAGCTTCATATACTTTTTTGATGGCATTTAAATCATCATATACACAAGCTAGTCCAAAGACTGTGTCGGTTCCAAAGGCAATTATTTCACCTTTAAGTAAATCATTCTTAATTGTTTCTATTTCTTCTGTTGTATAAACTTTCATTTTCTTTTTACCAATAGGGAAAATAAATAAAATAAGGCTAAAGCGATACCAATAATTATCCATAACATATAATTGTTTGTCTTATAACCAATATACAAACAAATAAGGATAATAGAGGCAATGCAAAAGCCTAAATTTACAAATTTTCCTATTTCTTTCACTCAATTATTATACTATTATCTATCTTAAGCCATGAACCCTTTAGATAATAAACCAAGAATATTGCGCTGGTTAATATCCAAGATATTGGGTAACAATATAATGTTTGAATTACCGTAGTTGATGGATATAAACATATCCATATAATTCTAAAGCCACATATTCCAAGAGCGGTAATAATCATTGGTTTTAAAGATTCACCACATGCTCTAATGGCAGATGATAATATTTCCACAAGACAAAAGGTAATCCAATAAGGACATAAGAACTTAAGGATATCCATACCGATTTCAATTACTTGTTTATCACTGGTAAATAGTCCATATAAGATATTGCCACCAAAGTAACATACGCTAATAATCATTAAAGAAGTGATACAATACATGACAATCGCTGTGTTAACAGCCTTTTTTAAACGCTTAATCTTACCTGCGCCAAAGCATTGGCCAACAATAGTAATAATCGCAACGCTATAGGCACCAGATATCATCCAAAACAAAGCATCAATCTTGCCAAAAGCGGTAAAGGCCGCAATAGTATCTGTACCATAACTATTAACTTGGGCATTTATGAATAGATTAGACACCGAATATAGCACTGATTGAATACCAGTGGGTAAACCAATCACAACAATCTTTTTCAAGAATTCTTTATCAAATTCCAATTTGTTTAAACGATAATAATAAATAGTTCCCTTCTTGCCTAAGGCAAATAAGATAAGCGCACATGATACAATTTGTGAACAAATTGTGGCGATGGCCGCACCATTTACACCCATATCAAGGAAACATACAAGTACAATGTCAAAGATAATATTGACAAAACAAGAAACAATTAAGAAATATAAAGGCCTTTTAGAATCACCAACCGCTCTTAAAACACCAGAACCGACATTATATATCATTGTAGGAACCAGTCCTAACAAATAAATTCGCATATAAGAAACGGCAAGTGGCAAAATATCAGCTGTTACATCCATCGATTCAAGTAAGAACCTAGAAGAAGCGATACCAACTATCATAAGTATAAATCCCAAAGAGATGCCTAAAAACATACCAGATTCTATACCTTTAGTTATACCTTCATAGTCTCTTTTGCCGAAACACTGGGCAATGACAACAGTGCCACCACCTGCAAGCCCACTTATAAAATTAATTAACAAATTAATTAAAGTGCCAGTAGATCCACCAACTGCCGCAAGAGCTTGTTTTCCTACGAAGTTACCAACCACAATCGCATCAACGGTGTTATATAACTGTTGAAAAAAGGTTCCTAACATTATAGGAAAGAAAAATAATAGGATTTGTTTCCAAATAGGACCATTTAAAATATCTATCTTACTAGCTTTTGCCATAGATTATATTGTAATACTAAAATAAGTATCTTTCGATACTTATTTTAAACTCGCTTTTATTAAACCAACAAATAGTGGATGTGGTTTGTTTGGTCTTGATTTGAATTCAGGATGGAATTGAGCACCAACATAATAATTATTAGCTGGATATTCAACGCATTCTACAAGTCTGCCATCAGGGGAAGTGCCTGATAATACTAAACCATGCTCCTCACATTCCCCACGATATTGGTTATTAAATTCATATCTATGTCTATGTCTTTCAGAAATTTCTTCTTTTTTATATGTCTTATATAAAACCGAATTTTTCTTAATAACACAAGGATAAGCACCAAGTCTTAAGGTTCCACCTTTATCAATTTCATCATTTTGATTAGCCATAAAACAAATCATTTGATGTTTACTCTTTGGGTCAAATTCCAATGAATGTGCATCTTCATAGCCTAATACGTTTCTAGCAAATTCAATGCACATTACCTGCATGCCAAGACAAATTCCCAAAATTGGCACATTATTAAGCCTAGCATATTTACAGGTTTCAATCATGCCTTCAACACCTCTTTTACCAAAGCCACCTGGAATGATTAAGCCATCAACATCTTTAAAACTATCTTCATTTATTCTTTCTGAGTTAATCCATTTGATAGATAGTTCAGCTGAGCATGAATAGCTTGCATGTTTTAGCGCTTCAACAACTGATAAATAAGCATCATGTAGTGCTACATACTTACCAACTAGGCCAATAGTAACTTTCTTAGTTGGATGGTTTTGTTTATGTACCATCTTCTTCCATTTTTCAATATCGATAGGATATTGTTCAGGATCAACATGTAGTTCTTTTAAAACAACTTCTGATAAATGATCTTTTTCAAGAGCTAATGGTACTTCATAGATATTAGGCAAAGTTAAGTTTTGAATTACACATTCACTTGGCACATTACAGAACATTGAAACCTTATCAATAATACTCTTATCAAGCTTGCTGTCACTTCTTAATACTACAATATTTGGTCTAATGCCTAAAGATTGTAGTTCTTTACAAGAGTGTTGAGATGGTTTTGTCTTTAATTCGTTTGATCCGCTTAAATAAATGATTGGCACAACATGAATAAAAATACAATTTTCAGGGCCAACTTCTACAAGCACTTGTCTAGCAGCTTCTAAAAATGGTGTAGATTCTATATCACCAACTGTACCACCAATTTCACTGATGACAAAGTCAGCTTCGGTTTTAGAACCTACTTTATAGATAAAAGATTTAATTTCATTAGTAATATGAGGAATTACTTGTACAGTAGATCCAAGATATTCGCCTTTTCTCTCTTTAGCGATAACACTTGAATATACCTTACCAGTAGTAATATTTGAATACTTATTTAGATTTTCATTGATGAAACGCTCATAATGCCCTAGATCAAGGTCAGTTTCAGCTCCATCTTCGGTAACATATACTTCACCATGTTGTAATGGCGACATAGTACCTGGATCAACATTAATATAAGGATCAAGTTTCTGGGCAGCTACTTTAAAGCCTCTTTCTTTTAATAGTCTTCCAAGTGAAGCAGCCACTAAGCCTTTTCCTAAGCCCGAAACAACACCTCCAGTAACAAATATGTACTTGCTCATAAATACCCCTTCTATTTCAATAAAAAATGGTGACAAATGCCAGTTTCCAACCAGCACCCCACCATCTCAAAGAACTTATATGGTAAAAATTATAATACATTTTTTCTTAAATGAATTATTAAATTTTCAATATAATTTACTTTCTTTTGGATTCCATTTTCCAAGTAATTTAGATTGACTTTCTAAGTGTTTTGTTAAGCTAATTTGATTATTTAAAACATCTAATAAACAATATCCAAAACAATCATAAAAGACTATATTCCCATTTTCATTTTTAGCTCTAAAACTAATAGAAGGAGCTGTAACATATTTGCCATCCATATTAAACCAATGACTATGGCCATTAAGTACGCCAATAATTCTTTTATCATTTAAGACTTCAAGTAATGCTTCTCTATTTTTTAAACCAGGAATGCCATCTAAATCATATAGTTGATGATGCATTAAAACAATAGTATTATCTTTAATATTTTCCTTTAACCAATTAATTCTGCATTCATCAACATAACCATCAGACTGTCCATATTCACTATTATCAAAGCTGATGATATTTACTCCATTAAACTCATTAGTGCATAGATATGGTTCATCAACCGCAAATAAATCAAGCCAGCCTTCATAAAAGGCTAGTTTATCATCATGATTTCCTAGGCAAACAAAATAAGGAATTTTCAACTTATCAAAATACCCCTTTAACATTTGATAATCTTTAGCACTTCCTTCATCGCATAAATCGCCAGTTATACATATACAATCAACATCGTTTAATGGAAGCTTATCAAGCTTAGATAATGAAGAATCCATATTAGATAATATGGATTCATAAACGTTATTATTTGAAAATTTATTACGATAATGAATATCACTTATATGTAGTATTCTCATCTTAACTTCTTTCTAATAATTCCTGTTAAAATATCAAGCAAATAAACAGTGACAATAACCGTTAAAAGAATAATTGAAACCTTATCCCAATTACGTGCTTGTATCGCAAATATCAAAGTAGCACCAATGCCACCGGCACCAACTAAACCTAAAGTAGATGCGCTTCTTACACCAATTTCAAAGTGATTTAAAATAAGCGAAGCATAGATTGGTAAAAGTTCAGGGATTCTAGCATAAAACATTGTCTGAACGCCATTGCCACCAACTGATTTACATGCTTCAACTGCATCCTCTTTCATCTTTTCCATTTCTTCAGCAAATAGTTTTCCTAACATACCAATTTGATGAACACCAATTGCCAGCATCCCAGCAAAAGGTCCAGGGCCTACAACCTTTACAAAGATAACCGCATAAATCAGTTCAGGAAAGGCTCTTAAAATATCTAATAAGAACTTGCCAATACTTGGCACAATTGAATTTTTTGGCCATAAGTTTTTACTAGCCAGTAGTGTAAAAGGAATGGCTAAAATAGTTCCAATAGTAGTACCCGCAAAGGCAATCGCAATGGTAAGCAAAATTAATGAGAAAACATCTTCACCACTACCATCATAAAAATATGACCAAGCTGGTTTAAATAATTGTCTTAATGTTGAATTAAAATTAGCCCAATTAAACGACTCAAAAGCACTAAAGTCTAAGCCATGTGCACAAAAGATGATAATCAATATTAAAAGCAAGAAAGTACATAGACCACTATGTTTTTTGATAAAACTCATGATACCTTCCTCCTTATAAACTCAGATAAACCATCAGTAATCATAACTACCACAAAGATAGTTAAAATAACAAGCGATACTCTATCATACTTAAATAGGCCAAGCGAAGTATTAAGTATTACGCCTATACCTCCTGCACCTACATAACCTAGTACTGCACTAGATCTGATATTTATTTCAAGAGCATAAAAGCCATAACTTATAACACTTGGAACAATTTGCGGCCATACAGCCCAAATTGCTGTTTTAAACTTATTGGCACCTACAGATTCACATGCTTCAAGTGCAGATAAATCAATAGTTTCTATTGCCTCATAGAAAAGTTGTGATGTTAAGCCAAAAGTAAAAATAACAATAGTAAGTACACCAGTTCCCTCACCTATGCCAATCATTGAAACAAGTATGGCAGCTAGTAACATATTAGGAATAGTTCTAACAACATTTAATAAAAATCTAAAGATACTTGTAACTATTTTATTTTTAGTAACAACAGTGGTTGCCAAAAAAGAAAAAGGTATCGCAAGTAATACACCCAAGATTGTACCTAGAATTGACATCTTTAAAGTACAAATCAAAGGATCAATAAGCTTAGGAAAATAAGAAAAATCAGGTGTTATTAATTTCTGAAGGAAAGCTAGTACTTGATCAGAATTAGAAAACACTTCTTTAAAGTCCACACCAACACTATTACTTGCCGTTATATAACAAAGCACAATAAGGATTAGCACTAAAAGATGTTTATACCAATTAAAATGTACTGTATCCTTTAGTTTCATTAATTAGACTCCTTATTTAGAGTATAGTTTCCCTTATAGATTTCCTTTAACTTTTCATCGCTCAGCTCACTAGGTGTACCATCAAAAACAAGCTTACCATCTTGTAAGCCAATAATTCTTGTCGCGAAGTGCTTGGCAAGCTCAACTGAGTGAATATTGACGATTACAGTAGCACCTAAACTTTGATTAATCATCGCTAAATCAGATAAGACCTTATTTGAAGTAACAGGATCTAGTGAGGCAACAGGCTCATCAGCTAAAATGATATTTGCTTCTTGAAACAAGGTTCTAGCGATACAAACTCTTTGTTGCTGACCACCTGATAGTTCATCACATCTACTATGTAGCTTGTTTTCTAACCCAACTTTTGAAAGTACATCTAGACAAAGAGCGTACTCTTGCTTACTAAAAAGTCCGAGCACGCTCTTTAATGTACTATATGATCCAAGTTTTCCACTCAAAACATTCTTTTGAACAGTACTTCTTTTCACTAAATTAAATTGTTGAGAAATCAAGCCAATATGAGTACGCATTTGCTTCAACTGCTTTTTGTTGGCCTTGGTAATCGATTTACCGTCAATAAAAATTTCACCCTCACTAATTTCATTTAGGCGATTAATTGACCTTAAAAGCGTAGACTTGCCTGCACCAGATAAACCGATAATACATAAATAGTCACCATCATTAATCGTTAGATTAATGTGGTCCATTGCCTTAGTGCCATTTTTATAAATCTTTGAAGCATCCTTGATTTCTATCATGAATTACTCCGCAGCCTTAGCGATATATTCTTCAATAGTATCGTAAGCAGCCTCATCAGCCTCAGTATAAGCAGTATGACCCCACATAGCCATAGCTTCCTTACCTTCATCATCATTTGGCATATTTAAGAATACTTCTTTTACTTTTTCTTGTAGTTCTGCATCCATTGAAGGTAAAACAGCGATCGCATCATTTGGAATATCACCTTCAGTTAAATATAAAACCTTTAAGTCAGCAAATAAATCATTGTTTTCAAACTTACTAGCGAAAACATATCTTGCACCTTCAAAGACAAAAGCAGCATCTGCTTGACCTTCTAGTACAGCAGTGATTTCAGATGGAATATCATTTACAGTAACGATTGTGCAATCGCTTGTTGGATCAATACCTAAATCCTTCATTTCTGCAACTGGATAGATATAACCTGAAGCAGAGTTAGCACTTAATGTAGCGATAGTCTTACCCTTTAAATCAGCTAAAGAAGTCATATCACTATCAGCCTTAACTAAAACTTCACCCTTAAATGAGTTAGCACTTGAACCAGAAATTGGTTGTTCATTTTCATCATAATCAACAAGTGAAGAAGATAAAACAGCCTTAGCAGCACCTTGACTTCTTGCTTGTACATATGCAGCAGGAGGCATGATACCAATATCAACCTTACCAGATGCCATAGCCTCAACAATAGTAGAATAGTCAGTCGCAACAGTAACAGTAACATCAACACCTAGTGCCTTGCTTAAATACTCTGCAAATGGTTTACACTTAGCATCCATTGAACCATCATTGTTTGTTGGAACAAATTGAACAGTTAGTGAAGTTGTTTCGCTAGTATCATCACTAGTTTCTTCACTACCCTTTGAACTTGAACTACATGCGCTCATACCTAAGATAAGACATGCAACTAATAAAGTCTTTAAAAATTTCTTAATCATAATCTCCTCTTTCTATTTTTATAGACAAGAGTTATTATACTTTTTAAGAATCAATAAAACACACAAAATTAATAACTTTTACAAATATT
>CAVBAX010000004.1:0-2435 GCA_963593105.1 Candidatus Methanomethylophilaceae archaeon
CATATCAGCACTTGCCTTAGAACTAGAATATGGAGAATGTGGATCAAGTGGTGTAGTTTCTAAGAAATAACCATCTTTGCCTAGTGTTCCATATACTTCATCAGTTGAAACTTGTAGATACTTTTTACCCTCTAACCACTTACCATCTTTATACCAAGCATCCTTACATCTTTGAAGTAGGTTTACTGTACCTAATACATTTGTTTGGACAAAGATTTCTGGATTTCTAATACTTCTATCAACATGGCTTTCAGCCGCAAAGTTAATAACATAATCAAAGTCATATTCTTTAAATAAAGATTCAACTAATTCTTTATCACAAATATCACCTTTTACAAATATATGCCTATCATCATCTTTGATTTCATTTAGATTCTCAAGATTACCAGCATAAGTTAACTTATCTAAGTTTACTAACTTAATATCCTTATACTTTTCTAACATGTAATAAACAAAGTTAGAACCAATAAAACCAGCACAACCAGTTAATAAATATGTCTTCATTAATTATTCTCCTTGTATTTGAAATTAGCGTCACATTCTTCAAGTGTTGGAAGAACTTCATCCTTACTAGATAAGATTGGTTTAATACCATTTAGTAATGAGCCCCAATCAACATTAACGGTAGGATCATCATATCTGATACCACCTTCACTTTCTTTGTTGTATAGGTTATCAACCTTATATTGAAATTCTACTTCATCGCTAATTGTAAGAAAGCCATGAGCCATGCCTTTTGGCATAAAAAACATCTTTTTGTTTTGTTCAGATAATTCAATTGATACCCACTCACCATAAGTAGGAGAACCTTTTCGAACATCAACTGCCACATCAATTACTGTGCCTTTTGTACATCTTACAAGTTTTGATTGACAATATGGTTCCTTTTGGTAGTGTAGGCCTCTAAGTGTTCCTTTAACAGCACTATATGACATATTGTCTTGTACAAACTTACAATCAATGCCTAATTCTTTAAATTTTTCTTCATTATAGGTTTCCATAAACCAACCACGGTTATCACCAAATACATCTGGTTCAATGATGACAACACCATCTATTTTAGTTTTTGTTAATTTCATCTAAGTATTTTCCTTCTAAAACATCCATTAAATATTGACCATATTGGTTCTTTTTCATTACTTCATATACTTTAAGTACTTCATCTTTGCCAATCCAACCATTTAAATAAGCGATTTCCTCAAGGCAAGCAATCTTTCGATGTTGATGAGTTTCAACAGTCTTTACAAAGTTTGTCGCATCAACCAAAGATTCATGGGTTCCAGTATCAAGCCAAGTAAAACCTCTACCAAGTAGTTCTACATTTAAATTGTTATCATTAAGATATAGTCTATTGATATCAGTGATTTCAAGTTCACCTCTTTTTGATGGCTTTAAGTTCTTGGCATATTCAACAACCTTATTGTCATAGAAATATAAACCAGTAACACAATAATTAGATTTAGGATGTTCTGGTTTTTCTTCAATCGAAATTGCCTTGCCTTCATTATTGAATTCAACAATGCCAAATCTTTCTGGATCATCAACGTAATAACCAAATACTGTTGCACCTTTGCCATTTTCAGCATTTAAAACAGCCTTTTTTAAACGTTTATTTAAGCCATGTCCATGGAAGATGTTATCACCAAGCACCATACATACAGAATCTGAACCTATAAAGTCAGCACCAATAATAAATGCTTGGGCTAGGCCTTCTGGTCTTTCTTGCACGGCATAGCTTAAATTAATGCCAAATTGTTTACCATCACCCAATAGCTCCTTAAATCTAGGAGTGTCACTAGGTGTTGAAATGATTAAAATATCCTTAATGCCAGCATTCATTAAGATAGACATTGGATAATAAATCATCGGTTTGTCATAGATTGGTAATAGTTGTTTACTAGTTACCATTGTTAGTGGATAAAGTCTTGTTCCACTGCCGCCTGCTAAAATAATACCCTTCATAATAAGTACCTCACAATTTTAATATAAAGTGTGCCCTAAGGGCATAGTCAAGTATTATTTTTTACAAACAAAAATTCCGGCTTCTTTACTGATTTTAAATGATGGCTTACATCTTTTAGATACAAATGTTTTAAAGTCTTTATATTTATCAACGATGAACCTATTTTGATTGCCATGACATGAAAGAATATATTTAATTAATAAAGAAGGATCTTCTACATTTAGTTCATCTTTATATTCTAGCCATTTTATATTTTTAAAGTATTTTGATAGTATTTCTTTACCATTTTCTTTACCATATATTTCATATAGTTTATCTTTTGAAAGTTCAATTCTTGAATCAAAGCTTTTAACAAGTTCATCTACTTCTTTCATATGGTTTTTAGAATAAGTGCTAGATATAAATAGACCATCTTTTTTAAGTACTCTATTTATTTCTTTTAGGGCTTTATCTAAATCTTTTATATAAAACA
>CAVBAX010000004.1:2445-23843 GCA_963593105.1 Candidatus Methanomethylophilaceae archaeon
GATTACTAAATCAAATGTTTCACCTTTTAATTTAATATTAGAGGCATCTATTACTTTAAAACTAAAGCGATTATCTTTTTTTAGTTTATCGTCAATGTCTTTAAGCATACCCTTAGAGATATCTGATAAAGTAATATCGATATTGTTTGGCAATAAGTTAAGGTTTTCTAGCCACATACTACCATCACCACAACCTAGTTCTAGTATTTTTAAATTATCTTTAATTTTGCATTTTGAATAAATCCAAGAAAACCAAGATTCTGTGTTATTAGAACATAATTTATGTAAAGAAATACGAGCTTCAATATTGGATGAATTTTCATATTGTTTCTTGATTGATTCTTCCATTTCTTTTAGGTTTACTTGTTCAATCATCTTGCCCCAGTCAATTTTTTCGCCTTTTTCAATCATTTCATTAGCGGATACTAGGGCTTCATTTATTCTTTTTAATTGTTCAATTCTTTCGTTTAAAAAATATGTCTGCATATGTAATGATTTAGATAATAAAGAATTATCATTACTATAAAAGGTCATTTGTTTAATATCAGCTAATGAAAAACCAAGGTATTTTAAAAATAATATTTGTTGAAGATGGGCTAAATCTTCATCAGTGTAATAGTGTTGTCCTTTTTCATCAATAAAAGAAGGATTTAAAATATTATGTTCATTATAGTAACGTAATGTTTTTTTACTGATATGGCCAATATTGATAAATTGTCCAGTTGAATAATATCCTTCTTTTTTCATATTTTTAATTTTATTACAAGTGGTATATTAAATAAGTATGAAATTAAAAGCACTTAAAAAAGCTTTTCCCTATACACTTCCAATTTTAACAGGATATGCATTTTTAGGAATGGCACTTGGAATATATATGAATGCAGCTGGTTTTTCTTTTATCTATCCACTTATGACTTCAACGATTGTCTATGGTGGTTCTCTTGAGTTTGTGGTGGTAGAGATGTTACTTTCACCATTTGCGCCAGTTAGCGTTTTTATTATGGCGCTACTTGTACAAGCACGTCATTTGTTTTATGGCATATCAATGCTTGATAAATTTAAGGGTATTGGCTTAAAGAAATATTATTTGATTTATGCGATGTCTGATGAAACTTTTTCTTTAAATTGTGGACTTGAAGTACCAGAAGGTGTTGATAAGGGTTGGTTTATGTTTTTTATAACATTTTTAGATCAAATGTATTGGATAATTGCGACCATAACTGGTTGTTTACTTGGTTCTTTATTAAATATTAATACCGAAGGTATCAGTTTTGTGATGACATCAATGTTTGTGGTTATCTTTGTTGATAGATGGCTAAAGGATAAAAATCATATTTCGGCAATTGTAGGCGTACTTGTTTCATTAATTTGTTTAATAATATTTGGTTCATCTTCTTTTATGATTCCTACTATGGTTTCGATTATTGTGATTTTGTATATTTTAAGAAAGATAGGGGTATTATCATGAGTTTTGATAAACAATTAATAACGATTATCTTATGTGGTATCGCAACTTTGCTTACAAGATTTTTACCTTTTATAGTCTTTAAAGAAGATAAACAAACACCAGCTTTCATCTTATTTTTAGGAAACTATTTACCAGCTGCAGTATTTGGTATGTTGGTGGTGTATTGTTTAAAGGATGTAAATATATTGGATAGCTATCATGGATGTAAAGAGGCTATTAGTATTTTTATGACAATAATAGTTCATTTATGGAAGAAAAATATGCTTGTTTCGATTGCGGTTGGGACAATATCTTATATGTTGTTAGTGCAATTTTTAATATAATGTATTAGATGAATAGATTACCAAAAAAATTATTAAAGCTTAGAAAACATTATAACTATTCTCAATCAAAGGTTGCAGAGGTTTTGGGTGTTGATGTTGTTGAATATATGGCCATTGAAAATGGTAATAAGGTTTGTGATTTTGAACAATGTAAGAAGTTAGCTTCTTTTTATCGTATTAAGGTAATAGAATTATTTTCTAATTCTTCTAGTGTTGGTTTACATACTGTAAAAGGCCCAAGTGGTAATGATGAATATTATTTTTTACCTGATAAGACTTTAAGGGAAAAAATAAAAAAGTATTCTAGAGTCCATCCAATTAGGTCTATTGGCATTGTAGTAACCTTTATCTTAGTGATTGTTTTTAGTATCTATAATGTTACGCATACTGACTTTGAGAATTTAAGTATAAATGCGATTAATCGTTTATCTGTTTCTAGTTCAAATATTTATTTTATAGATGGTACTACTAATGTTTATGAGGCCTATAAGACAAATGATGAGCATGTAAGCTATGTGGCTGATGCAAGTGTTGTAAAAGTTGTAGCTGGTAATGGCTTTGGGGCAGTACTTACAAGTGATGGTAAAGTTACAATACTTGGTAATCTAGGGGGTTCGAACCCCATGGCAGATTCGAACCCCAGTTGGTCTAGAATTATTGATATAGCAGCAGGAGATAATCACTTGCTTGCACTAAATGATAAGGGCAAGGTATTTGCGATAGGTGATAATACTTATAATCAATGTGATGTTGATTCTTTCAAGAATATCGTAAAGATATTTGCGAGCAAAACCGGAAGTATTGTGGAAGATGAAGATGGTAAGCTAAGTTTTTGTGGCATTATGTTAGGAAGTAGTCAAATTAAAAACTACGAGTCACCACTTGATATATCTTCTAGTGAGAATTATTTGTTGATTGTAAACAGTGATAAAACAGTTACTTGTATTTCTAGATTTTCTAATGAATTGGCAACTAATAGATGGACTAATATTGTTGATGTAGCAGCTGGCAATAATTTTGTGGCAGGGCTTAGAAGTGATGGAACAGTGCTTGTTAATAGTGATAATGAAGACATTGTGCTTAATGCATCTAAGTGGTCTAATATTATTGCGATTGGCTCATATAATGATTATTTAGTTGCCTATGATGGTTCTAAGATTTATGGAACAGGAGAAAGTGATATCTATAAGTTTGATCAAGCTTACGCTATAGGGACAGCTTTAGCTACTGTGTCTAATGTAAAGATTTCAATTGGAAGTAGTGTGGCAGTTTCTTTTGATAGCGTAAGTAATGCCAGTGGCTATGAGGTGTCTTTGGTTAATCAAGATGGAACTGTAATTAATACTTATAATGTTACAAGTAATGCGACTATTAATTTTCCTATTGATGCTTTATATAGTGAGACTAGCTATAACATTATTATTACAAGTTTGGGTGATGGTAAAAAGTATTTAGATTCAGAAAGATTAATTGTGCCTTTTACTTATCAAAATAATGATAATCAAGAAAATGATGATTATGTTGATTTAGATTTTGACTATACAAATATGACAATTGAAGAATTAGAAACTTATTTAAAGTCAGTTGGCATAAGTCATATCACACCAATTGCCCTAGATTATGAATGTGGTGAAAATGAAAGTGTGATTAGGGCTGTTAATGGGGTTTCTAGTGGTCAAAGGTATTCAAGAAGCGCCTTGGCTAATGCGACTGTAAGTTATAATTATTGTAAAGTTGGTAACAGTGATGAAGAACATTTGGACGATAAAGGGTAGAAAAGAAAAAGTAAGTGATGAAGCTTTAATCGAAATGATTAAAAATGGAGAGCTTAGCGGAAGTGACTACATTAAAACAAGGGAATTATCAAGGTTTGTTAGGATTGATGATTCTATCTATGAATTTTATTTAAAGGGGAGAAACGATGAAACTATATAATACAAAGACGTTAAAAAAAGAAGAGTTTAAGCCTATTGTTGAAAATGAAGTAAAGATGTATGTATGTGGGCCTACTGTTTATGATAATGTCCATATTGGTAATGTGCGTCCAGTTGTGGTATTTGATACATTACGTAGAACTTTTGAAGAGTTGGGTTATAAGGTAAAGTATGTTTCTAACTATACTGATGTCGATGATAAGATTATTAAAAGAAGTAAGGAATTAAATGTTTCTGAAAAAGAATTAACTGATGAAATGATCAAGGCTTATAACGATATCAGGCATAAGCTAAATGCGGCTGATTTATATAAGACACCAAGGGTTACGGAAACTATGGATGAAATCATTGGTTTTATCGATGAATTAGTTGATAAGGGTGCAGCTTATCAAAAAGATGGTGATGTTTATTTTAGAACTAGTTGTGTTTCAGATTATGGTTCTTTATCTAATCAAAATATAGATGATTTACAAGTTGGTGCAAGAATTGAAGAAAATGATTTAAAAGAGTCACCACTTGATTTTGCGCTTTGGAAAAAGACTGATGAAGGTATTAAGTGGCCTACACGTTATTCTATTGGTAGGCCTGGTTGGCATACTGAGTGTGTGGTGATGATTAATAAGGAACTTGGTTCTTTAATTGATATTCATGGTGGTGGTAAGGATTTAAGGTTCCCTCATCATGAAAATGAAAGAGCTCAATCAATGGCTGTTAATAATTCTGAATTGGCTAACTATTGGATGCATTCAGGAATGATTGATATAAATGGTGTTAAGATGTCTAAGTCTTTAGGTAATTTTATTACGGCAAAGGATATTTTAAGTAAGGTTGATCCAATGGTTTTAAGATGGTTTTTACTTGCAACTCAATATAGAGATGATGTAAATGTATCTGATGAAATCATTGAAAGCAGTAAGGTAGAATTAAATAAGATAATTCAAGCTTATAAGCAAGCTAAGGTAAAGCTATTAACTACACCGGGTTCGAACCCCAATAGTCAAACTTTAAACAAAGAACTATATGATAAGTTTATGGAAGCTATGGCTGATGATTTAAATACGCCTAATGCTTATGCGGTAATCTTTGAAATTGTAAAAAATATTAATCAAAAAGTAAGAGTAAAAGAGATTGATTATGTAGCACTTTCAAATGATGTATATACCCTTACTAGATGCATGAATGTCTTAGGTATTTTGCTTCCTGATGTAAAGATGACAAATGAAGATATAGAACTTTATAAGCAGTGGATGACAGCTAAGGCTAATAAAGACTTTGAAAAGGCTGATAGTTTAAGAACTGTTTTAACTGAAAAAGGAATTCTTTAATGGATATAAAAGAGGTTAGTTCTAATTCTTTAAGTTTTATTGGCGATGCTGTATATACTTTAAGAGTTAGAGAATATTTTGTGACAAACAAGTATCAATCTAGTAAAGGCCTACAAAAGATGTGTAATACTTATAATTGTGCTAAGGGTCAAATGAGAGTGTTTGAGTATTTAAATGATTTAAATTTCTTTAATGAAGCTGAATTAGATGCTTATAAAAGAGGCAGAAATCATATCACTCATATTCCTAAAAATGGTGATTTGAAGTCTTATCAATGTGCTAGTGGTTTAGAAGCTATTGTGGGTTATTTATATTTAACTGATAAAAATCGACTAGAAAATATGTTTGAAAGAGTATTTGAAATAGATTTGTTAAATTCTTGATACAATAAAGACAAGATGGAGGTATTTAAAAATGGGATTATTTGATAAGTTACATCATAGTGAACAAGAAGTTGAAGTTGTTGCGTTTTGTACAGGTAAGTATGTAAAGTGTTCTGATTTAAAAGATCAAGCATTTGCGTCTGAAGCTCTTGGCCAAACTGTTGCGATTGAGCCTAGTGAAAATGAGATTGTTTCGCCAGTTTCTGGTACTATTGAGGTTTTCTATCCTACAAAACATGCTTTTGCGGTTAGAAGTAAAGATGGAACAGGTTATTTAGTACATGTAGGTATTGATACTGTAAATCTAAATGGTGATGGTTTTGATGCCTTAAAGTCTCAAGGTCAAAAGGTAAAGGCTGGTGAGCCAGTACTTAAGGTTGATTTAGCTAAGATAAGGGAAAAGTATTGTGCAACTACAATGTTGATTATTACAGAGCCTGTTAAGAATAAGAAATATGATTTTATCGATTTTGATGAGGTTACAAAGGGTGAAATCATTACAAAGCAATTAATATAAGTCTTCTTAAAGAAGGCTTTTCTTTTTCTATGATAAAATTATCAAGAAAAGGTGAAAATAATGAGTGAAATAGTATATGGTAAAAATAGTTTTATAGAAGCTTTAAGAAATGGTCGTATTGAAGAGGCTTTAGTGACAAGGGATTGTCAATATATCAAGGATTTAGATAAAAATAGAATCAAATATAAAATCGTTGATAGAAATAGACTTGATTCTTTAAGTAAAAGTGGCAATCATCAAGGATGTCTTGCTTATTGTAAGGAATATAAATTGTTTGATGTTAAGTCAATGTTGAAAAGTGAGAATGGTTTAATTGTGCTTCTTGATGGTTTAAAGGATCCTCATAATTTAGGTGCCATTATTAGAACTTGTGAATGTGCTGGTGTTGATGGTTTAATCTATAAAAAACATAATAGTGTTCATTTAAATGATACGGTTGCGAAGGTTGCTTGTGGGGCACTTGAATATGTTAAGGTGGCAGAGGTTACAAATCTTGTTAATACCATCAAAGAATTAAAAAAGAATGGCTATTGGATTGTGGGAACTGATGGCGATAGTAAGGATCTTTATAACAAGATTGATTATAAGATGAATGTAGCTTTAGTTATAGGTTCAGAAGGTGAAGGTATGTCAAGACTTGTAAAGCAAGAATGTGACTTTATGGTTAAGATGCCAATGAAGGGTCATATTAATAGTCTAAATGCTTCGGTTGCGGCTGGTATTATGATTTTTAATGTATTAGATAAAAGGGATAACTAATAAAAGTTATCTTTTTTTGAAAAAACACATTAAATAAGTAAAAGTCCCTTTAAAAAAACTAAGTTACAATCAAAAAGTCCCTTGAAAAATACTAAGTTGAGTATAAAAAGCCCCTTGAAAAAAACCAAGTTAGTTTTTTAATAAAAAAGTTGACAGTGCATTTTACTTGCGCGATAATGTTAAAGAAGATATTGGTTCCAATATCTTTTTAAATACAAAAAAATTATGAAAGATAAGAACAAAACAATTTTAATGTGTAGCGAGTGTTTATCAAGAAATTATGTTACACACAAGAATAAACAAGGATCTAGTGAGCGTTTAGAGCTTATGAAATTTTGTCCTAGATGCAACAAGCACACCGTGCATAAAGAAACCAAATAAGGAGGCTTAATATGAAGTGGTTTTCACCAAGTGCCATCTTTAAGGAAATATCTAAAATTAGATGGCCAAAGAAAAATGATTTACTTACTAGTAGTGTACAAGTAGTTATCTTTACTGCTTTCTTCGCTCTATTTTTCTACTTATGTCAATTCTTAGTTTCACTTTGTCTAAAACTAATTGGAGTAATTGGATAATGGCTGATACAAATGAAAAACAATGGTATGTAGTTAATACATATGCAGGACATGAAAATAGAGTAAAAGATAATCTTGAAAAAAGATTAGAGACTATGGGTATCTCTGATAATCTATTTAGAATTGTTGTTGCAGAGGAAACCCAAATCGAAGTAAAGAACGAAAAGACTAAGGAAGTAGTTAGAAATATTTTCCCTGGTTATTTATTCGTTGAAATGATTATGACTGATGAAGCTTGGTATGTTGTAAGAAATACTCCAGGTGTTACAGGATTTATTGGTTCTTCTGGTGGTGGTGCTAAGCCAATTCCAGTTAAGGGTCCTGAAATCGACAAAATTTTAAGAATGATTGGTCAATCAGATAAGGCAGTAGAAGTAAGTTTCAAGATTGGTGATACTGTGAAGATTTTATCTGGTCCTTTCTCAGGTATGGAAGGTACTGTAGAATCTATGAATGATCAAGCTCAAATCGCAACTGTGCTTATTATCTTGTTTGGTAGAGAAACTCCAACAGATATTAACTATGTTGAATTAGAACCTGTTCTATAGTTTATTTATAAGGCTCTTTATGAGCCTTTTTTAAAGGGAAGAATTGTATATGGAAAAAATTAAGGGTTTAAGTAGTGAAGAAGTAAAGACTAGAATTGATCAGGGTCTTGTTAATGTGTCTGATATTAAAACCGATAAGACTAATGAAGAGATTATAAAGTCTAATGTGTTTACTTATTTTAATTTTATTTTTATTGTCTTAGCTTTTTTGGTTATTATTTCTGGTGAATTTAAGAGTTTAACTTTTATGGTGGTGGTAATCATCAATACTTGTGTTGGTATTTTCCAAGAATTAAGGGCTAAGAAAATACTAGATGAGATGAATTTGTTAAATGTACCAGTATGTGAGTGTCTAAGAGATAATGAAATTGTAAGAGTTAACTCAAATGATTTAGTTAAAGATGATGTAATAATTCTTGAAGCAGGTAATCAAATATGTGCTGATGGCGTCTTAATTGATGGTGAGATTGAAGTAAATGAATCTTTATTAACAGGTGAACAAGATAGTGTTAAAAAGCTAGTTAATGATAAGTTATTATCAGGTAGTTATGTGGTATCTGGTAAGTGTTATTGTAAGTTAACAAATGTAGGTGATGCTTCTTATATTTCAACTTTATCTAAACAAGCAAAGGCTATGGATAAAAGGGAACAATCCGAGATGGTTAAATCTATCAATTTAATTGTTAAGTGGGTTGGTATTATCATTATTCCTATTGGGGTTGCGTTGTTTTATCAAGCTCATTTTATAAATGGTGAGAGTTTTTCTAAAAGCATTATTTCTATGGTTGCGGCTGTTATTGGGATGATTCCAGAGGGTTTGTATTTGCTTACAACTATGGCTTTAACTTTAAGTACTATTAGGCTTAGTAAGGATAAGGTGCTTTTGCATGATATGAAAAGTATTGAGTCTTTAGCTAGGGTTGATGTTTTGTGTGTTGATAAAACAGGTACTATTACAAAGTCTGATATGGAAGTAAAAGAGATTGTTCCATTAAAGGGTAATGTTAATGATTTAAAAGAATTATTAAAAATATATGCATCTAGTGTTAGTGATTCTAATGCGACAATTAAGGCTTTAAGGAACTATTTAGATGATATTGATTATGAAGAGTTTAAGGTCTTAAAGATGATGCCTTTTGCCTCGGATAAGAAATATAGTATGGTTTCTTTTAAAGAAGGTAATTATATTTTTGGTGCACCTGAATTTATCATGAGATCTAAATATGATCAAATTAAGTTAACTGTTGAAGAATATACAAAAGATGGTTCTCGTGTTGTTTTGTTTGGTGAAACAGATAAGTATTCTGAAAGTGCTAATCCACGTTTTAAGGTAACGCCTTTAGCACTGGTTGTTTTTAAAAATGATATAAGAGAAAATGCTAAGGAAACTTTTGAATACTTTAAGAAACAAGGTGTTAAAGTAAAGGTTATTTCTGGTGATAATCCTAAAACTGTTAGTGAGATTGCAGGTTTAGTGGGTATTGAAAATAGTGAGGATTATGTTGATGCGTCTACTTTAAGTGATGAACAAATTAAGGAAGCTAGTGAAAAATATAGTGTTTTTGGAAGAGTATCTCCTAAACAAAAACAATTGTTAGTTAATGCCTTAAAGGCTAATGGTCATACTGTGGCAATGACAGGTGATGGGGTGAATGATATTTTAGCGCTTAAGGATGCTGATTGTTCAATTGCGATGGCTTCAGGTGCTGAAGCAACTGCAAGGGCTGCGCAAACAGTGTTACTCGACTCTGATTTTTCACATATGCCTAGTGTTGTTTATGAGGGTAGAAGGGTTGTTAATAATATTCAAAGGTCTGCTTCTTTATTTTTGGTAAAGAATATTTTCTCACTTTTAATGGCAATATTTTCACTTGTTTTAACTATTACTTATCCATTGGTGCCAAATCAAGTGTCTTTAATTAGTACTTTTACTATTGGACTACCTGGTTTTATGTTGGCTCTTGAAAATAATAAGAATCGAATAGAGGGTAAGTTTATTAAAAATGTCTTATTAAAGGCTTTACCAGCTGGTTTAACTGATGCGATAGGTGTTGGTATTTTTGTGATTTGTGGTCAAGTGTTTTCTATTTCAAGTGAGGAAGTTTCAACAGTATGTATTTTGATTATGGCAAGTGTTGGTTTTTTAATCATGTTGTATATTTCTAAGCCGTTAGATAAGTATAAGCTTGGTGTGCTTTTGGTTAATGTATTGTGTTTATTAGTGTCAGTATTTTTCTTGAAGGATTTGTTTTCTATAAGTCATATTTCTATTACTTGTTTCTTGTTGATGTTAGTATTTGTGTGTGCGGCTATAACTTGTTATAGAGGGCTTAATTTGGTTGCGGAAAGGGTATATAAACATTTTAATTGATATAAAAACGAGGCTACATTATGTAGCCTCGTACTATGTAATTTAGTAGTATTTTTTTAATATTAATACCTCCTTACCAGTATTGTTGATACGCTCACTTAACACTGGTTATTAAGTGAGGATTAATGAATTTCTAGTAGAATCTCCTTCATAATTATCAATCCTTTTCTAGTTATATATTAATTGAACTAATCTACCACTCAATTAATATCATTAGTTAAACTCGAGTAGAACCTCTTTCATAAAATAAATCTCCTTCATCAGTCTTTTGATCACTCATTCAACGACTGATTATTGAATGAGGGTTTAGATTAATTCTAGTAGTATCTCCTTCATGTTTATCTCCTGTTTCTTTACATCTTTAATATAACAAATCCATTTAAAAAGAATAGTCTATTTTTTATATTTTTATTGTGAGATAATTAGAGTGTTGAGGGTATTATTCATACAATTGAATTAGAAAAATGATATTTTTTATTGGGTTTTAAGCAATATAACAAATAATAATCAATAAAATGAAGAGTAGTATTTAAATGCTACTCTTTTTTGGTAGTTTTACATAAAAAGTAGTGGTACCATTTTCACTTATTACTGATACTTGTCCATTATGTAATGTACATATCTTTTTTACGACAGCTAGCCCTATGCCATTGCCTAAAGAATAATGTGATTCATCTGCTTGATAGAATTTATTGAATATACGATTAATACTGTCTTTTGGGATATCTTTACCATGATTTGTTACTGATACTGTAATATCGTTTTGATTTTCATTTATGTTAAGCGATACTGTATCGTTTTCATATGAAAACTTAATCGCATTATCTAATAGATTAATCCAAACTTGTTTTAATAATTCTTCATTGGCAATTATTGTATATTCATCAAAGTTTAGGTCTATGTTTATATTTTTTTGAGTCCATTTTTCTTCAAGTAATAAAACAGCACCTCTAATTTGTTCAGATAGGTTATATTTACTAGTACTTGTTAAAATGGTTTGATTTTCAACTCTAGTTAGACTTAAGACATTATTTGCCATATCTGATAATCTTAATGATTCTTCTTCAATTGCTTCTAGATATTCTTGTTTTTCTTTTTCACTTAGGTTTCCTCTTCTTAAAAGTTTGGCAAAACCAGCAATTGAAACAATTGGTGTTTTAAATTCATGAGAAAAGTTATTAATAAAATCACTTCTTAACATTTCAGTGTGTTCAAGTTCTTCAGCAGCTCTATTAAAACTGTTTTCCATTTGTTTAAAAGAAGGGTGTTTACTAATTGGTGTTTGAAAGTGTAGTCTTACTTTAAAGTCACCATTGGCAAGACAATCTAGTTTATCTATTACTTGTTTTATGGGGTTTATTGTAATTCTTCCTGCTAGAAAGGCTAATAAAAAGCCTATTATTAAGCTTAAGAAGAAGAAGAATTTTAAGACACCTGATAGTAATACTTGATTTCCTATGGTTTTAATTATTCCAAAGTTGGCAAATAAATAGATTAATAATATTGTAAGTAACATTACTATCACATTAGTGATAAAGACAATACTGGAAATAAGTAGGGCAAGTGTTAATCTGTTTGTTTTTTCTTTCATACTTTTTTGATCGCTTTATATCCTAGGCCTCTTACGGCTATAATTTCAAATTCTTTCCAGCCTTCAAATCTTTTTCTTAATCTATTAACGTGTACTGTTACAGTTTCCCAACCACTTTCACTATCGTTTCCCCATATTTCATCCATTAATTGGATACGGGTAAATATTTTGCCAGGGTAGGATAATAGTTTATAGAGAAGTAGAAATTCTTTTTGCGGTAGTTCTATTACTTCATTGTTTCTAGATACTGTAAGGGAATTATAGTCTAGTATTACATCTCCAATGATAATTTTTTGTTCATTAACGATTTGAGCTCTTCTTAAAAGGGCTTTGATTCTAAGTAATAGTTTTTCTTCATCTATTGGCTTAGTGATATAGTCATCAGTTCCAACTATAAAGCCTTTCTTTTCATCTTGTGGTAATTGTTTAGCACTTACCATTAATATTGGTAAGGTATTATTTGTTTCTCTGATGGTTTTAGTAAATTCATAACCATCCATATTTGGCATCATGATATCTAGTACTACTAAATCAATATGTTCTTTTTCTAATTTATCTAAGGCCTCTAGGCCATCACGCGCACATGTTACTGTATAATTGGCGTTTACAAGTACAGCCTTAAGTAACATTCTAGTGTGTTTATCGTCATCTACTACAAGGATATGAAACATAGTTTACCTCCATTTAGGTATCTTAAGTTATAAATATTAACTGAATCTAAACTAATTATAGTTTATTTTCAGTTTAGATTTGTTTTCTATACTTTTTATGATAAAAGGAGGATTGATTAATGAAAGAAGTTAAATCACCTAAAAAGCCATTGTATTATTACTATGGTATAGCACTATTAATTATTTTGTTTTTTAATATGATTGTTTCTCCACTTCTATTAAATGCTAGAGTACAAGAAGTAGACTATGGAACTTTTATGAAGATGGTAGAAAACAAAGAAGTAGGAAATGTTGAAATATCAGATTCAGAAATACTGTTTACTGATAAAGATAATAGTCAAATATATAGAACAGGAGAAATGAATGATCCTAATTTGACTGATAGATTATATGCATCAGGTGCCACTTTTACTAAAAATATTGAAACTGGTACTTCACCTATTTTAAGTTTCTTGTTGAGTTTTATATTGCCTATTGGTATTTTTATTGCCCTAGGTCAATATATGTCAAAAAAGATTATGTCTAATATGGGTGGTCCTAATGCGATGTCTTTTTCTCTTGGCAAAAGTAATGCCAAAGTATATGTACCATCAAGTGATGGCATTAAATTTGATGATGTAGCAGGTGAAGATGAGGCTAAGGAAAACTTAGCAGAGATTGTTGATTATTTACATAATCCTAAAAAATATTCAGATGTTGGTGCCCAAATGCCAAAGGGAGTCTTACTTGTGGGGCCTCCTGGTACTGGTAAGACAATGTTAGCAAAGGCTGTTGCAGGTGAGGCTAATGTTCCTTTCTTTTCGATGTCGGGTTCTGAGTTTGTGGAAATGTTTGTAGGAATGGGTGCTTCTAAGGTAAGAGACTTATTTAAACAAGCTAAAGAAAAGGCACCTTGTATTGTCTTTATTGATGAGATTGATGCCATTGGTAAAAAAAGAGATGGCCAACTTTCTACCAATGATGAGCGTGAACAGACTCTTAATCAATTGCTTACAGAGATGGATGGTTTTGGTGGTAATAATGGGGTAATTATTTTAGCCGCAACCAATAGGCCTGAATCATTAGATCCAGCTTTAACTAGACCTGGTAGATTTGATAGAAGAGTTCCAGTAGAACTTCCTGATTTAAAGGGAAGAGAAGAGATATTAAAGGTGCATGCTAAAAAAATAAAGGTGGATAGTAATGTAGATTTTCATACTATTGCCCGTATGGCAGCTGGTACTTCTGGTGCTGAACTTGCCAATATTATTAATGAAGCTGCTTTGCGTGCTGTAAGAAATAATCGTGGTGTTGTTAATCAAAGTGACTTAGAAGAAAGTATTGAAGTTGTTATTGCGGGTTATCAAAAGAAGAATGCGATTATGTCTGATGAGGAAAAGAAGATTGTTGCCTATCATGAAGTTGGACATGCCTTGGTTGCTGCTTTACAAAGTGCTAGTGCACCTGTTCAAAAGATTACGATTATTCCAAGAACCTCAGGTGCTTTAGGTTATACAATGCAGGTTGAACAAAATGACAAGGTTTTAATGAATAAGCAAGAGCTTGAAAATAAGATTGCGACTTTAACTGGTGGTAGAGCTGCGGAAGAGCTTATCTTTAATGAGATTACAACAGGCGCAAGTAATGATATTGAGCAAGCTACTAAGTTAGCTAGGGCAATGATTTCAAGATTTGGCATGTCTGATGAATTTGATATGGTTGCTTTAGAAACGGTTAATAATCAATATTTAGGTGGTGATACATCTTTAGCTTGTTCTAGTGATACAGCTAATGAAATAGATAAGAAGGTTGTAGAACTTGTTAAGAAACAACATGAAAAGGCTTTTAATTTATTAAAGGATAATAAGAATAAATTAGATGAAATAGCTAAGTATCTATATGAAAAAGAAACAATTACAGGTGAAGAATTTATGGCTATATTAAATGGAAAGAGTGATGAAAATGAGAAATAAGTTTAAATGGGGTGAATTAATTACCGGTATATTGTTGATAGTATTAGGTATTGTAACACTTTTAAAACCTGAAAGCATTCTTACAAGTGCTGTAGTTATTTATGGAATCATTGTTATTGTGATGGGCGTAGAAGATTTGATGAAATTTGTGCGTATTTCAAGTTTTATTGGCATTGGTCCAACTCTATCATTGATTTCAGGAATACTAAGTGTAATGTGTGGGGTAATGCTTATATCTAATCCTAATTTAGGTAAGTGGGCACTTACAATTCTTTTTCCGATTTGGTTTATTGCGCATTGTGTATCTAAACTTACAAGAGTTAGATTCATGAGACAATTTTCAGATTCTTTCTATTATGTTTTATCAATGATTTTAAATGTTGTAGGTGTGGCACTTGGTGTGATGATGTTATTTTCGCCATCTCTATCTTTTATGTCAATTAGGGTTATTTGTATGATAGTGGCAATTTATCTAATTTTCTTTGGCATTGAAAATATTGTGCAAGCATTTACTAGAAGGGATTATGATTACTAATGGAAGAAAATAAAGTTCCTAGCATTGAAGGCAAATTACGTCAACATGTGGTTAAAATGCCAGAGGCAATTTATCAAGCCAGCGGCATTATCGTAAATGGTAGACGAATTAAAAGCTTAGTGTTTACAACTGATTTGGCAATCATTAGAAATTGTGACGCTGATGCGGTGTTTGCGGTATATCCATTCACTCCTCAACAAGCAATATCAGATGCCATAATTAGATCTAGTTATATTCCGGTATTTTGTGGAGTAGGTGGTGGCACAACTAAAGGCTTTAGAACAGTTGGCCTTGCCAAAGATAGTGAATCTCAAGGAGCCATGGGTGTGGTATTAAATGCACCAATTACCGATTTAAATCTATTGGCAGTTTCTAGATCTGTTGATATTCCTGTAATTATCACGGTAGCAAGTAAAGATACTGATATAGAAAGCAGAATCTTGCATGGAGCTTCAATACTAAATGTAGCTTGTGGCAAGGATACAGCAAGTGTAGTAAAAGATATAAGAGATAGGTTTCCAGATGTTCCTTTGATTGCCTCTGGTGGTAAGAGTAATGAAAGTATCGCTGAAACAATAAGGGCTGGTGCTAATGCGATAACTTATACGCCACCTTCAACTCAAGAATTGTTTAAGGAATTAATGACTGTGTATAGAAATTAAAACAGTGATGAAACATCACTGTTTTAATTCTTTAGACAACCAATTGGAACAACCAAGACACCATCATCTCTTTTATAGGCATAGCTTCCTACACCAACCAACACCATTAAGAATGAAGGGTCTTTCATCTTAGTGGTATCTAATTTTGATTTTAGTTTAAGTAAATTATTTGCGCCTTCATTTATTAGCTTATCGCCACCTAATTTAATTTCGATTAAGCCATAAGAGCCGTTTCTTAAATGAAGTACCGCATCGCACTCTAGACCGTTGCTGTCTCTATAATGATAAACAGTTCCATTTAAAGAGTCGGCATATACTCTTAAGTCTCTTACACACATTGTTTCAAAAAGCAGTCCTAATGTTTCTCTATCATATATCAAATCATTAGGCCCGACTCCAAGCGAGGTTACCGCAATAGATGGATCGACATAATATCTATTATCAGATGTTCTAATTGCGGTTTTAGATCTTAGATTTGGATTCCAGGCAGGCATATCTTCAATCACGAACATTTTTTCTAATGCGTTGACATAAGAAGATATAGTGTCGCTATTAAAAGAAGAACCTTCATTGTTTTTTAAATCGTTTGCGATTGCCTCATAGCTAACAGAAGTGCCTTGATGTCTTGAATATGAACGCATTAATCTTTTAATTCTTTCAGGATTTCTTTCTTTGTTGTCAACTCTTGAAATATCGTTATATATGATTGCGTCATAATAGTTATAGGCATATTCAAGAACGCTATTATCATAAGATCCTAAAGATCCAGGCCAACCACCTCTACAAATTAAGAAAACAAGTTTCTCAATATCAATAGTATTTGTGCCATAGATTGAATCTTTATTTTCGAATAAATCTTTTAAACTTACTTCACCACTTGATTCTTCAGATTCATATAAGGACATTGGTCGCATTTTAAGCCATGAAAATCTTCCAGCACCTGAATGTTTTATGGATTCCGTTGAAACTGGAACCGATGAACCGGTAAGAATAAATTGACCAGCGCTATTTTCTCTATGGTCCACTTCAAAACGTATGGTATCCCAAAGTTTTGGAAAAAGTTGCCATTCATCTATTAGCCTTGGTGTATCTCCTGATAATAATCTTGTTGGCTCTGTGTCTATGATAAAAGAATATGCAGATTCTTTATTGGGATCATTTAGATAGATAACACTATTAGATGCTTTACTGGCAGTCGTGGTTTTTCCACACCATTTAGGTCCTTCTATTAATACAGCACCTGAACTTTTAAGTTTTAGCTTTAATATTTCATCTACAATTCTTTTTTTGTACATACTATTCTCCTCTTAAATTTTAGCATAAATTTCATTGTAAAAAGGTAAATTCGGCAGTTTGAGGCATTTTCATTCGCCAACTTGTGGCATTTTCATTCGCCAACTTGTGGCATTTTCATTCGGCAGTTTGTGGATTTTTGGCTACATAGATTGCGCTTTTTTAACTTTTTGGCAAAAAATGAATTGCGCTTTTTTGATATTTTAGCCAAAATTACTTTGCGCTTTTTCTTAAAATAACGTCAAACCCCTTTATTTATCGGGTGAAATCGTTGTTTTATAAAGTTAAAAATTAGTTTATTTGAATAAATTATCAATTCAACGTAAAAATTGAAAAAATGCGTTGAATTTTTTTAATTAATCGCGTTAAAATGAGTGGGCAAAGGAGGAAATACTATGGATGTTCATTTGTGTGAATGTTTAAAGAAAGATATAGATGAGCACCCGAGTATGGAATCATCTATTTCTTTCTTCTAAAGTAAGGAGGAAAGAATAATGTTAGAAAAAGTATTTGAATTAATCTCACAAGGCGATTTCAAACAATTGAAAGAGCTTTTAAGTGATGCCAATGAATCTGATGTTGCGGAAGTTTTAGATGAACTTTCAAAAGAAGATTTGGCTATTGTTTTTAGATTGCTAAAAAAGGATGAGGCAGTTGATGTTTTCTCTTATATGGATAGTGATACCCAAGAGAAATTAATTGAAACCTTAAGTGATAATGAAGTGGCTGGTATTGTATCTAAGCTATATATTGATGATGCAGCTGATTTAATTGATGAATTACCGGCAAATCTTGTAAATAAGGTGCTACAAAATGCAAGTCCTACTAAAAGAAAGGCAATCAATGAAATATTAAAATATCCTGAGGATTCAGCAGGTTCTATTATGACTGTTGAATATGTTGATATAAAAAGCGGGATGAGTGTCAAGGATTGTTTTGATAGGATTCGTAAGATTGGTTTAAACAAAGAAACTGTTTATATCTTATATGTAGTTGATACAAATAGGTCTTTAATTGGTGTTACAACAGTTAAGGATTTGCTTATGCATGATTATGATGCTAAGATCAATGATTTCATGGAAGAAAATGTAATTTCAGTTACTACTAATGAAGATAAGGAAGAAGTTGCTAAGATGTTTGATAAATATGACTTCTTAGCTTTACCAGTAGTTGATAATGAAAATAGATTAGTTGGTATTGTAACGGTTGATGATGCGATGGATGTCATGAGTGAAGAAAATGAAGAAGACTTTGAAATCATGGCTGCTATGGCACCAAGTGAAGATGATTATTTAAAGGAATCAGTATTTACCCAATATAAAAATAGAATTGTTTGGTTACTTGTGTTAATGTTGTCTTCAATTGTGACAGGTAAGATTATTACTAATTATGAAAATGCTTTTGCGGCAGTACCACTTCTTGTTTCATTTATTCCAATGTTGATGGATACAGGTGGAAATTGTGGATCTCAGGCTTCAACAATGGTAATTAGAGCTCTTGCGACAGATGAAATAGAGACAAAAGATATATTAAAGGCTTTATGGAAAGAAGCTAGAATTGGTTTTCTTTGTGGTTTAACATTAGGTGTTGTTAATGGGCTTAGAATTTATATTCAATATGGTGATGCTGGTATCGCTTTAGTTATTGGAATTACTTTATTTGTGACTGCTGTTTTATCTAAGTCTTTAGGTTGTTTATTGCCTATGGGCGCAAAGGCTGTAGGACTAGATCCAGCTTATATGGCATCACCTTTAATTACTACTTTAGTTGATGCAGGGTCTTTGGCGGTATATTTTAATATTGCGCTTGCTTTATTAAATATCTAAAATGGATATATGAATAAAATTAAGGACTTGTATATAAAATATAAGGAAGTAATTAACTATCTTTTCTTTGGTGGTTGTACCTTCCTTGTTAGTATTATTTCGTTTTTCTTGTTTAATAAAGTATGTAACTTTAATGAACATGTAGCTAATGTTATTTCTTGGGTTTTGGCTGTTTCTTTTGCCTATATTACTAATAAGAAGTATGTATTTGAGTCTAAGACAAGTGAGAAAAGGGATTTATTAAAGGAAATAGGTTCTTTTGTATCAGCTAGGATTTTAACTTTAGTTATGGAGGAATTAATACTAGTTGTTGGTGTTAATTTATTACATATTGATTCAATGATTGTAAAGATTGTTGCTCAAGTTGTGGTAATTGTAGCTAATTATTTCTTATCTAAATTGTTTATTTTCAAAAAATAGTATGCGTTTAGTAGTTCAAAGAGTAAAACATGCAAGTTGCACAATTGATGGAAATGTGACTGGTTTAATAAATCAAGGTTTTATGGTTTTAGTAGGCTTTGGTGAAGATGATAATGAAGAAGTTGTCACAAAGATGGCTAATAAGCTTTCTAAACTTAGGGTATTTGAAGATGGAAATGGTAAGATGAACTTAGGATTAAAAGATATTAATGGTGCTATCTTGTCAATTTCGCAATTTACTTTATATGCTGATTGTTCAAAGGGTAATCGTCCTTCATTTAATTTGGCTATGAAACCTGAAAGTGCCAGCAAGTTATATGATTATTTTAATTTAGTATTAAATGATTTAGGCTTTGATGTACAAAAGGGAATATTTGGGGCTGATATGAAGATTGATTTATTAAATGATGGTCCAGTTACGATTATTATGGATTCAAGGGAGCTTTTATGATAGAAAACTATGATTTAGATGATATTGTGCAAATGAAAAAAGATCATCCATGTAAGAAATCAAGTTACTGGAAGATTGTAAGAGTTGGCACTGATATTAAAATTAAGTGCCAAGGTTGTGGATCTGTTGTTATGATGGAGCGCAGAGAATTCGAGCGCAAATGTAAAAAAATGATTTTTAAAGCAAATGGGGGGCAAGAACAATAATCTTGTCCTTTGTTTTAGGTGTATAACAAGATAGAGGTGATTATATGTGGATTATATTTGCGTTTGGCTCTGCCTTTTTTGCAGGACTTACTTCAATATTGGCGAAGTGTGGTATTAGAAAAACTGATTCAACAATTGCCACGGCAATAAGAACGATTGTAGTTTTGTTGTTTTCTTGGTTAATGGTTTTTATTGTGGGAAGTTTTGATCAAATTAATAATATCGATACTAAAACATTGATCTTTTTAATATTATCTGGGCTTGCCACAGGTGGCTCTTGGTTATGTTATTTTAAGGCTTTACAATTAGGTAATATTAATAAGGTAGTACCAATTGATAAATCAAGTACAGTATTGACTATCATTCTTGCCTTTATTTTCTTACATGAAACTTTAAGTATTCAAAAGATAATTGGTGTCATTCTTATTGGACTTGGTACTTATTTGATGATTGAAAGAAAAGATAGTGTCAAAGTAAAAAACGATAATAAGGCATGGTTGTTATATGCATGTGGTTCAGCTATCTTTGCTAGTTTAACCTCAATACTTGGCAAGGTTGGAATAAGTGGTGTTGAGTCTAATTTAGGTACCGCCATTAGAACAATAGTTGTGTTAATTATGGCTTGGCTTATGGTTTTTGTATCGGGTAAGCAACATCTAATAAAAGATATTGATTCAAAAGAACTTGGTTTTATTTGTTTATCAGGTTTTGCCACAGGTGCATCGTGGCTTTGTTACTACAAGGCTTTACAAGATGGTCTTACAAGTGTAGTTGTGCCAATTGATAAGCTAAGTATTCTAGTTACAATTGGTTTTTCTTATGTGTTCTTTAATGAAAAATTGTCTAAAAAGTCTTTAATTGGTTTAATTTCTATTGTTTTTGGTACTTTAGTTATGCTTATTAAGTGAAAATGCTACAGTAATTGCCCGTGAATATTTGACTACTAATAAAAGTAATTTCATTATTAATATGTTTGGTTTGTCTATGTTTACTTATTCGCACAAACAAGGCCTATTATTAGCTGTATTTCTGCGGCTGTGCGTTTTGAATATTTTGATTACTTTGAAAAGTAATTATAGTTGGAAAAACTACAATTTTATATATAAATCAGAATGGACAATAAATTTTGGTTCGCAATTACTGAAAATGCTATGTTTATTTTGACAAATGTAGTAAAATATTGTCACGCTTATTAAGAGGTGAATTATGTTAAGAGCAGTATTACTAGTTATTTCTATATTACTTATTATTATATCTTTGTTGCAAAGTGGTAAATCAGATGGTTTAAGCGCTTTTACAGGATCTAGTGATTTAGGCCTTTTCCAAAATGTTAAGGAAAGAGGACCTGAAAAGGTAATATCAAATATTACTATGGCACTTGGAATTTTATTCTTTGTCTTAGTAATTGTCATTAGAATTGTGGAAGGGTAAGTTGTTACCCTTTTATTTTTATGGGAATCAAAGAAGTTGCGATAAATAAAAAAGCCTACCATGATTATGAGATATTAGATAAGTATGAAGCTGGTTTGTCTTTACTTGGAACAGAGATTAAGTCTGTTAGAAAAGGCAAGGTTCAACTAAAAGAAGC
>CAVBAX010000004.1:23853-25581 GCA_963593105.1 Candidatus Methanomethylophilaceae archaeon
CGACTATGGTACTTGGAATTATCTTCTTTGCCTTAGTTATTATCATTAGAATTGTAGAGGGGTAATTAAAAGCCCTTTTATTTTTAGAGTTATGGGAATAAAGGAAGTTAGTGTTAATAGAAAAGCTTATCATGATTATGAAATAATCGATAAATATGAGGCGGGAATTAGCCTTTTGGGGACAGAGATTAAGTCTGTTAGAAAGGGTAAGGTTCAATTAAAGGAGGCTTATATATCGTTTATTAAAAATGAGGCTTATATAAAGGGAATGAATATTGCCCAATATGATCATGGCAATCGTTTTAATCATGATGAAACAAGAGATCGTAAGCTTTTGTTACATAAGTATGAGATTACAAAGCTTTATTCTAAGACTAAGTTACAGGGTTTAACAGTAGTTCCTTTAAAGATGTATCTAAAAGATGGTAAGGCAAAGCTAGAAATTGGTTTAGCACGTGGTAAGTCTTTATATGATAAAAGAGAAGATGATAAGCTTAAGACTATGCAAAGAGAAGCTTTAAAGGCCATGCGTAGATAAAGAAATTTATTTGTTTTATAATTCTTACATGAAAAGAAGATTATATTTTTTAAGACATGGTCAAACTGTTTTTAATACTCAGGGTATTGCCCAGGGTAGAGTTGATTCACCTTTAACTGAACTTGGTAAAAGTGAGGCTAATAATGCCAAGAAGTATTTTGAGTCTAATGATATTAAGTATGGCCCAATTTATACTTCACCACTTTCTAGAGCCGTTGAGACTTGTAAGATTGTTACAGGTAAAACTGGTGTTCCGGTTGCTGATTTGATTGAAGTAAGTTTTGGACAATTAGATGGCAAGAGTTATTTGTTATGTAAGCCATATAATGATGATTTTACTTCTATTGGTGGAGAAAGTAGAGATATAGCTGGTCAAAGGCTTTTAAATTGTCTTAGTTCTTTAATGCAAGAGGCAAATGAAGATGTGCTTGTGGTATCACATGCTACCGTGGGTAGATGTTTTTACTATAAAGTGATTGGTGAATATGATGCAAGTTTTAGAATGCCGAATTGTGGTATTGCGATATATGACTTTGAAGATGGTAAGTTTAGTTTTGTAAAGATGGTTAATCCTAATGCTTAAACTAATTTTTGTTGATTTAGATAATACATTATTAAATAGCCAAAAGACTGTTTCTATTAAAACTGCTTCTTTTATTAAAGAATTAGAGAAACAAGGCATAAAATTTATTATAAATACTGGTAGGGTCATATATGGTGTAGAGCCTTTAAAAGACTTTGTAGATATAAGTAATGTGATATCAGGCAATGGTGCTTATGTTCGTATTAATAATGAACTTGTTTATAATAGGCCTTTATTAAATGATGATAGTCTTAGATTAATTGAATACGCTAAAAAGTTAAATGTTGTACCTTGTGCTTCTTTTATTGATAATCTTTATACTTATGGTTATTTACCAACTTTGCCAGGTTTTAAGCCTATTGTTTTAAGTGAAGATGATTTTTTAAATAGAATTAAAAATGATGATACGTATAAGATTTGTTTCTTATGTGAAGATAAAGAAATTTTAAGTAAGATTAATGAGTTTATTAATAATGAATTAAAGGAAGCAATTGGTGAATATTCTAATTATCGTTTTTTAGAATGTCATCATAAAGATACTTGTAAGGGTGCGGGTATTGATAGGGTGTGTCAAGCACTTAATGTTAAAAAAGATGAGGTTTTAGCT
>CAVBAX010000005.1:0-25341 GCA_963593105.1 Candidatus Methanomethylophilaceae archaeon
GTTCTTTTGTACATAGCCGATCATTGCAGTTAAAGAAAAAATATCATCATTGTTTTCATCAAATTTTGTAGAACTATTCATATTTTCAAATAACAATCTAAAAATATGAATAGTTTTTTCAAGTATATTATATGGCTTTAGTTCATCTTTATTTTCATCATAAAGCTCTTTAAGATTATTGATAATGGAATTTTGCCACCTAATGGAAGGGTTGAGCTTTAAAAAAGGAAAATAAATATTTTCTACCAAAGGCTTTAAATAGTTATTTACAAAGTAAGCATTAGTAGAAAGTAGTGAGGGTGATAAGATAATACAAATAAATAAACACTCGTTATTTTTATTTGAATAACCATAGTGGAAACAATGACTATTTACAAATAAGCCTTCATTTGTCTCTAATGATATTTTTTGACCATTTACTTCATAAGACATTTGTCCATCCAAAACTAAAATAAATTCTAAATCATTATGCCAATGGCTTACTGCTTTAAATCCTGGATAACTTGATAGTTGTCCTTTTTTGATATATACAGGAAAATCTTTGTTGTTGTAAGCTATATTTTCGGATGAATCTAAGTTTAATGAACTACTTGAACATACTTGCATCATTTACCTCTTTTGAACGATTGTTATATTATTATGGCTAATTTTGGTATAAATATCAATTGTTTTTGTTTATTCTTATATTGAATATGAAAAATGAATTTAAGAAAAAGATATTAAAACTAGCTTTACCTATAATGGCACAACAATTTATGCTGGCACTTGTAAGTGCATGCGATGCGTTTATGCTTGGTGGCTTAAATCAAAATTCTTTATCAGCTGTATCGCTAGCTTCTCAAGTTACTTTTGTGTTTAATTTAATTTTAACTGCACTAACAATAGGCGAAAATATGTTTGTTGCTCAATATTTTGGAAAGAAAGACTATGATGGCTTAAAAGTATTAGCGGGTCTAGTTTTAAGATATGTATTGATTGTTTCGATTTTATTTTTCTTTGCGACTTTACTTATTCCAAATATTTTAATGGGAATATTTACTAATGATACAGTGTTAATAAACTATGGTGTTAAATATTTGAAATTTATTGGTTTATCTTATATCTTTTCTGGTGCTTTACAAGTATTACAAGGAATATTAAAAAATTGTGGTTATGCAAATAAATGCACAATGATAAGCGCGATCGTAGTGTGCCTTAATATTGTGCTTAATATTTTACTTATTTATGGCTATTTCTTTTTTCCAAGAATGGAAATTGCAGGAGCAGCTCTAGCCACAGTGATCGCTAATGGAATTGGATTACTTATTACAATTTATATTTTAAATTCTAAAAAAGAGATCTTTTTAAACCTAAAGGATATACATAGCAGGGATATAAATAAAATAAGGAAGTTTTGGAAGTATTCTTGTCCTGTACTTTTAAATGAACTTGTTTGGGGCGGTGGGTTTACTATGTATTCGGTTATTTTGGGGCATTTAGGAAGTGATGCAGTGGCAGCCAATTCAATTGCTAATATTTCTAAAAATTTATTAATTTGTATTTGTACAGGCTTTGGCTATGGTGGAAGTATTATTGTAGGCAATTTACTTGGCGAAGGAAGGCTTAATGAAGCTAAGAAAACAGGAGATGTCTTATGTAAAATATCGATAGTATCAGGTACTTTAACGGGTTTAATAATTTTGATGTTAACTCCATTAATCATCAATTTTGCAAACCTTAGTGACAGTGCTAGTAGCTATTTGAAACATATGTTATTTATGAGTAGTTATTATGTTATAGGTAAATCAATTAATTCTATGACAGTAGGTGGTATTTTCCCATCTGGTGGTGATACAAAATTTGGCTTAAAGTGTGATTTTATTACCATGTGGTGTTTTGCGATTCCACTTGGATATTTTGTAGCTTTTGTATTAAAACTACCAGTATTGATAGTTTACTTTTGTTTAAATCTAGATGAAATAGTAAAATTGCCAGCAGTATTCAAACATTATAAAAAATATAAATGGTTAAATGTTTTAACCTAAAAAAGGAGGACTAAGTTATGGATATGATAAAAAGAAGAGATATGGGGCTTGCATATGTGAGTGATGAAAGTGTTTTGAATGAACAAATCAAATGTCGAAAAATTCTACAAAGATTCAATTTCGCAGATAGATCAAATTTTGATGAGCTTTCAAAAATCGCAAAAGAACTTTTAGGGGTATCAAACGGCGCCTGGATTAATCCACCGTTTTATTGTGATTATGGAAGTCATATTGAAGTAGGCAAAAACTTTTTTGCGAATTATAATTGCACAATCATTGATGTAGCTAAAGTGAAGATTGGCGATAATTGCATGTTGGCACCAAATGTTTCGATATATACAGCAGGTCATCCAATTCATCCAGATACTCGTAATGCGGGTTTTGAATACGGAAAAGAAGTAAGTATCGGTAATAATGTATGGATTGGTGGAAACAGTATTGTTTGTCCTGGTGTTCATATTGGAAATAATGTGGTGATTGGTGCAGGAAGCGTTGTCACAAAAGATATTCCTGATAATGTTATTGCGGCAGGTAATCCATGTAGAGTAATTCGCAAAATTAATGATGATGATAGACGCAAATTATTTCATAATGAAAAGATTGATGATGAGGCATGGGATATGATATGCGGCCAAAAGTAAAATACATATAAAATTTTTAATGATTAAGATTAAAAAAGTTTGTTATTGATTTAGATTTGATGAAATGTTGAATTTTATATGATTTTCATGAATTGATTTATCGCAATTATAGAAACTAGTACAATATAATGTTCTAGTTTTTTATTTTACCTTCATTTTACATTGCCTTGTTCATACAATTTGCATTAGGTCTTTATACTTTACTACGTATAAAGAAGAGGTAAACACTATGACTTATAAAACAATCGTGATTGATTATGCGCCTAAGGCTAAAAAGATGGCTACAGCAGTTGAACAAGCTGCTAATAAATATGCAAAACAAGGATGGAAGCTTGTAACTTTTTCGATAACTAATTCTGCTAAAGCTATTCTTGTTTTTTCCGTGCCAGAAATTCAAGAAACTATTAAAGAATCTACAGTTGTTAAGGAAAATAATGAAACAAGCAATCATTGATATTGGCTCTAACTCAATGCGTTTAACCCTTTATCAAACGCAAGGTGAAAACTTTAAGATTTTATTTCGCGAAAAGATTATGGCAGGCCTTGCGGGATATGTTGAAGATGGTTTTTTAAGTAAAGAAGGAATAGAATGCGCGTGTAAGGGGCTTTTAACTTTTAAAGAAATTTTAGAAACATTAATGATTGAAAATGTAAATGTTTTTGCGACCGCATCTTTACGCAATATCTTAAATACAAAACAAGCTCTAACTTTTATTCATACAGCTACAGGCTTTAATGTTGAAGTTATTTCAGGTAATGATGAAGCTTTATTTGGCTATAGTGGCGCAATGAAACAACTTGATTTAAGTGATGGTACTTTTTTAGATATAGGTGGTGCAAGCAGTGAAATTGTTACATTTAAAAATGGGGAGCCTATAGATTTTAAAAGCTATCCTATTGGTTCTTTGAGTTTATATAAAAAATGTGTCAAAAAGATACTTCCAGGTGAAGGATCGCTTAAACGTTTAAAACAAGAAATTGTTAAAACGATGGATTTTAGCGAAAACAAATTGGAATATTGTCCATTAATTGTAGGCGTTGGTGGTAGTGCTCGCGCTGTCTTAAAAATTGCTAAGAATTTTTATAAATTACCAGAAGATTGTAACAGTATATCTGCAAAACAATTGGATGAACTATGTGAATTTTTATGCAGTGGCAACAAAGAGGCTACAGACTTAATATTACGCCTAGAGGCCGAACGTATTCATACTTTGATACCTGGTCTTTTGATTTTAAGATATGTTTTTAATTTGTTTGATGCTAAAGAACTTATTGTAAGTAAATACGGCGTTAGAGAAGGCTATTTATGTCAAAGAATTTTGAAAAACAATACCAATATACCCAAAGTAGAGAACTAAGTTGGCTTAGATTTAACCAAAGAGTACTAGAAGAAGCAAATGATAATAGTGTACCAAGTCTAGAACGCTTAAAATTTATATCAATCTTTTCTAGCAATCTTGATGAATTTTTTATGGTACGTGTGGGCAGTCTTTTTGATTTGGCTCATATGACGCCAAAAGATAGAGATAGTAAAACTGGTTGGACGGCAAAGGAACAACTTGATCATATATATCGTACTATACCAGGTTTACTTATAATGAAAGATCAAATTTATACAGCAGTTAAAGAAGAACTTTATAAAAGTGGCATACAGGATGTTCTGTATAATGATTTGGATGCTGGGGAGCTAAAACAAGTAAATCGTTTTTTTAAAAACGATTTACTTCCTTTACTTTCACCAATTCTAATTGGCCCCAATCATCCGGTACCACATTTGGCTAATAAAAATTTATACATCTCAGCTTTACTCGAAAACAAAAAAGGTCATATGGCAATTGGCATCGTGCCGGTTCCTGATAATGTATCACCTTTTCTTCTACTAAATGATGAAAGACGTTTTGTGCGTACAGAAAATATTATCTTGCATTGGCTACCAACATTATTTGATGCTTATAAAGTAAAAGAGAGTTGTGTAATTTCTTTAACTCGCAATGCTGATATAAGCTTTGATGATGAAAAATTTGATGATAATGAAGATGACTTTCGTCAACAAATGAAGAAGATGCTTAAAAAGCGTGATTATCTAGCTGTGGTGAGACTTGAACTAAGTAAATCTATATCTTCTGATTTTAAAAAAGCACTTTCATCTTTAACTAAAGTGAAAGAACATCAAATTTTTATAGATAAAACCCCCTTAAACATGAACTATGTATTTCGTTTAATTACTGTTTTGCCAAAAGAGCTTACTACAAACTTATTATATAAGCCTTATCAGCCGCATTGGCCTATAGGTTTAACAAAAGAAAGATCAATGCTTAGTCAAGTTAGGCAAAAAGATAGACTGCTATTTTATCCATACGATTCTATAGAACCTTTTTTACAGCTTTTAAATGAAGCGGCAGATAATCCTCAAGTTCTATCAATAAAAATCACTATATATCGATTAGCTTCGTTATCTAAGATTGCTAAAATATTATGCCATGCTGCAGAAAACAACAAAGAAGTACTTGTATTAATGGAACTTAGAGCTAGATTTGATGAAGAAAATAATCTTGCTTGGTCTAAGATGTTAGAGGAATCAGGATGTCAAGTTATATATGGGGTGGAAAAATTTAAATGTCATAGTAAGATTTGTCTTATTACCTTAAGGAATCATAATAAAACTAGTTATATTACTCAAATTGGAACTGGAAATTATAATGAAAAGACTAATGCTATGTATACTGATTTAAGTTTAATAAGTTCTAATAAAACACTAGGTGAAGATGCAGCAGCTTTCTTTCGCAATATGTTGGTAAATAAACTGGATGGCCAATATAATCAATTATGTGTATCACCGTTTGGCATTAAAGAAATGCTTATTAAAAATATTAATAAACAAATAGAATTAGGTAAAGATGGTTATATTTGTATAAAGGCAAATTCAATTACTGAACGTGAAATTATCGATAAACTATCTGATGCATCATGTGCTGGTGTTGAAATTCAATTAATAATTCGTGGTATATGTTGCATTAGACCTGGTGTTATAGATAAAACAGAAAATATTCATGTTACAAGCATTGTTGGCCGTTTTTTAGAACATGCTAGAATTTATCAATTTGGAAAGGATGATAAAGCTGACTTTTATATTTCTTCCGCAGATCTTATGACTAGGAATTTAAATCGTAGGGTAGAAATCGCTTGTCCTATTTATGATATAAATTTAAAAGAACAACTAAAATGGATACTTGACTCTCAATTAAGTGATAACACAAAAGCTAGCATTTTATTACCAGATGGTACATATTGCAGGAAACATAGTGTTGAAACATTTGATTGTCAAAACTATTTTATGGAACATACATTCCATAGCTTGAATGATCCGATAAAGGAAACACCGGACTTCTTTGATAGATTAAAAAAGTTTTTAAAACTAAAGGCTTAGAAATACTTTTTCTCATAAAATTAACTAAGTACCAAAATAAATTTCTTTTAGTTAATAATATAATGTAGATGAGGAAAACATTATGAGAAAAGAAGAGTTTAATTTTTTATCAAGTGATGGTGTTACCACTATTCATGCCGTGCGTTATATTCCCAAAGAAGATATTAAGGCAATACTTCAAATATCTCATGGCATGGTGGAGTTTATCGATCGTTACGATGATTTCGCAAAATATTTAACTGAAAATGGAATACTAGTTACTGGAAATGATCATTTAGGCCATGGTGGCTCTGTTACAAGTACAGACAATTGGGGTTATTTTCATGAAGATGAGGGCTATAAAAAAGTCCTTGAAGATCTTCATACTGTAACAAAGATTACTAAAGAAAAATATCCCAATATCCCATATTTTCTATTAGGTCATTCTATGGGCTCTTTCTATGCTAGAAGATACTTATTTACATATGGTGAAGAACTTGATGGTGCCATCATTATGGGAAGTGCATGGCAAGAAAAGATTACAGTAAAAACTGGCAAACTATTATGTAAGATAATTAGCACATTTAAAGGATCAAAGTATCGTAGCAAGTTTATAAACAATATGGCTCTTGGTCCTTATAATAAAAAATGGGAACCATCTAAAACTCATAATGATTGGCTAACTAAAGATGAAAAGATTGTTGAGTGGTATTCTAGAGAACCTAGGTGTTCATTCATCTTTACTCTTAATGGCTTCTATAATTTATTTAGTGTATTAGATGATGTATGTGATAAAAATAATATCGCAAAAGTTAGAAAGGATTTGCCTATCTTTTTCATGGCTGGCCAAGACGATCCTGTCGGAAGCTATGGTAAAGGTGTAGAAAAAACTTATAATATTTTTAAAGAAGTTGGTATAAATGATGTCTCAATTAAACTATATCCAAATGATAGACATGAAATTTTAAATGAAACTGATAAAGATGTTGTTTATAGAGACTTATATAATTTTATAAAGAAACATATTTAAAAAGAAGATTTCAAATCTTCTTTTTAAATGTTTGTCACATCAATTTCTTTTACTGGCTTAAAACCACCAGTTTTAGTAAAGTTTATATTCATTTTAAAACGACCACAGAAATCACTTGGATCAATTTTTTCAAAATTAATATTATTAAAACCATCTCTTATATAAAGAATGGACATAATTGTAGTTTGTTCATTATTACCGGTAGAAGAATCAAACATTTCTTGTTCAACATTCACTAAGAGAAAATCAACTGGAAGAAGGGCAAATACTTCTCTAGCGATTCTTATAGAACATGAGCATACATAGTCTTGCGCTATATCATTATATTGACTACTTCTAAGTTTATACTTTATGATGTTTCCTTCTTCATCTTGTTTATAAGCTATTTTTGGAAGTACATCTTCTATTTTTACTTCAAATCTAGCAGATAGAATATCGCTATCTGTTAGTCCAAATTCAAAATCGCTACCATAAGCGGAAATATCGTTTAACGATGAATACTTTTGTATAACGGTTAAATAAGAATCAATATCTTTATTCAAAATGCTTTTAGCTAAAGTAATGTCATTTTCCCATTTTAATCTATCACTACTACTTAAATTGTTTGGTATACTAGCTAGAGCTAAAGACTTCCAATCAACACTTGGGGTAGAGTTTATATGCAAAGATTTAATTTGCTTAATATAAGTATTATACTCTTCTAATTCACTCATACTAGCTTTTGTTTCAGTTTTAGTATTGTTCTTGTTTGATCTATTATTACTTTTGTTTTTGACCTTACTTGTTTTCTTTTCTTCTTTTTTATTGTTTCCAGAAAATATATCCAATAAACTAAAACTTTTGCGATAGGAAACGCCAGTTCCTGGAATGCCAATGGAAGCTGTTGATTTTCCTTTTGAATTAATTGTATAGTGCATACCTTTTTTACCTGCAGTAATTGATACACCGCTTTTAGATAGATTTAGTTTAAGACCGTTAGCTATTTTTATACTTTTTCTAAATGTTAATCCCATAAATTTTCCTCTTATCTAGAATAACACAATGATAAAGTATAATTATTTCAAAAGGAGGAAATTATGAATTTTGAACATATTAAAGAGTCTTATGAGTTTTTGAAAAAATATAATGCAGAAGTTTTGATAATCTTGGGATCAGGACTTGGAGAAGTGGTGAATGCTTTGCAAGAAAAGGAAGTAATTAACTATAAAGATATTCCTCATTTCCCTGTGTCTAATGTAAAAGGGCATGAAGGCAATCTTGTTTTTGGCAAGGTTAACAATTTAAATGTTGTCATTATGCAAGGAAGATGCCACTATTATGAAGGAAAGGGCTTTGATCCAGTTGTTTATCCCATCTATGTATTAAAACTATTAGGCGTTAAAAAAATGATTATTACAAATGCTTGTGGTGGTATTAATGAAAGTTTCAAACCTGGTGATTTAATGGTTATCACGGACTTTTTAAATTTATTAGGTATAAATCCTTTAATTGGTGAAAATAACGAAGAATTTGGTCCTAGATTTCCTGATATGTCAGAGCCCTATAATAAGAAACTAATTGAAAAATTAAAAGAAGTAAGTGATGGTGATTTAAAAGAGGGTGTATATGCTTATTTTAATGGCCCAAGCTATGAAACAGCTGCTGAAATTAGAGCCTTTAAAGTAATGGGAGCAGATGCAGTTGGTATGTCGACAGTTCCAGAAACTATTGTCGCCAATTATATGGGTATGGAAGTGCTTGGCATATCTTGTATTACCAATATGGCAACTGGTATCGCAAACAAAAAGCACTCCCATAAGGAAGTGCTTGAAGTAGCTAATAAATCAAGTGATAAGTTAGCTAAACTTATTAAAGATTTTTTATTTGCTTTGTAGTGTTTTTAACATCAAATCAGAAATACGCTTTGTGAAAAGTAGTGGATCTTCAATTTGAAGACCAGCAATCAATAATGATTGATCATACAATAAATTAGCATATTCGCTGATATCTTTATTTGTTTCATAAACTGTAGCTAAAGCCTTGAATAGTTCATGATCTGGATTGATTTCTAATATCTTGTTAGCCTTAACACTTCCTTGGTTCATGGCGTTCAAGGTTTTTTCCATGCCAAATGAGATGCCATCATCAGAAACAAGACATACAGGTGAAGAAGTAAGTCTAGTCGATAACTTAACATCACTTACCTTATCCTTTAAATCATTCTTGATAGTTTCTAGTAAGTCTTTATTATCATCGCTTTTTTTAGCCACTTCATCTTTTTCTTCTTGGCTATCTAAATCTAAATCGCCTTTTAATAAAGACTTAAATGGTTTATCGCTATAACTATTTACAATACTAGCCATAAACTCATCTACATTATCAGTAAAGTATAATACTTCATAGCCCTTAGATAATACTTTTTCAAGTTGAGGAAGTTCTTTGATAGCCTCAATGCAATCACCAGTAGCGTAGTAGATATCTTTTTGATCTTCCTTCATGCGCTCTACATATTCTTTTAAAGTAGTGTACTTATCATCCTTACTAGACTTAAAAATCAACAAATCAATAAGTTCATCTTTATTCATACCATAGTTATCATAAGTGCCGTATTTTAGTTGTGTACCAAATTGTTCAAAGAACTTTTCGTAAGTTTCTCTTTCATTTTCTAGCATCTTAACTAAAGCTGATTTAATCTTCTTATCAATAGACTTTTTTAATGCGCTCATTTGATAATTTTCTTGTAAGATTTCTCTTGAAATATTTAAAGATAAATCATCAGTATCTATAACGCCTCTTACAAATCTATAGTAATCACTAACAAGTTCTTTTGCTTCATCTTTGATTAAAACACCTTTAGAATATAGTTTTAAACCTACCTTATAATCTGAAGAATAATAATTAAATGGTCTAGCGCCTGGAATATATAATAAAGCACTATAAGAAGTATTTCCTTCAACCTTATAATGAAGAGTCTTTAAAGGCTTTTCAAAATCATAATAAGTCATTTGATAAAACTCATTGTAGTCTTCTTCTTTAATATCTTTTTTAGCCTTTTTCCAAATAGGAGTCATAGAGTTGATAGTCTTTTCTTCAATCTCCGTTTTTTCATCTTTGGTAATTTCTACATCCATTACGATTGGATGTCTAATAAAGTCAGAATATTTCTTGATTAACATTTGTAGATTGTTAGAATCTAGATAATCATCATATTTCTTTTCCTTAGTATTTTCTTTTACATGTAAAGTAATAACACTACCAAAATCCTCTTTTTTAGAAGCTTTTAGCTCATAACCGTCCATAGTACCAGTCCAAGTATAAGCTTTATCTTCACCTACTTTTAAAGAATCAACTTCAATCTTATCGGCAACCATAAAAGCGCTATAGAAACCAACACCAAATTGACCAATGATGTTTTCTTTTTCTTTTTCATCAAGATTTTCTTTAAATTCCAAAGAACCTGACTTAGCGATGGTGCCTAGATTATTCTCCAAGTCTTCCTTAGACATACCAATACCATTATCGGTAATAGTGATAGTTCTATTTTTCTTATCACAACTTATTTTAATCTTTAAATCATCTGCAGATATTGAAGTATCGGTTAAAGATAGATAATATCTTTTATCAATTGCATCAGATGCGTTAGAAATAAGCTCTCTTAAGAAAATATCTGTATTTGTATAGATGGAATTAGCCATCAAATCTAGAAGTCTTTTAGACTCTGTTTTAAATTGTTTAACTGCCATATATTACTCCTTTAGCACTCATGTATTCTGAGTGCTAATATATTTATAACATTATTGTTTAAATAATTCAATTTATAGAGTGATAATGAACTGCCAATTTTTTTAAAAAATAGAATATAGATTTAGTCAATTCATAGAAATACTAATAAGCAAATGTACATGTAAGCAAATTGCTTCATCTTTAGATGCTGTTTATCTTATTAATGAATTAGTTGACTAGTTATGTTTTGCCAATAAAAAAGTCTCAGCAATCGCCGAGACTTAAATAAGTTATTTAGATTCGGTTTCAGTTTCCACAACACTTTCTTCAAGAGTTACTTCAAATGTTTTGATTTGATCATCTCTTGAAACAGTGATTGTAATGGTGTCGCCAATTTGATAATTATCTAATTGTTTAGATAAATCAGAGAATGAACTAACCTTTGTATCGTTGATGGCGATGATTAAGTCACCTGCTTGAATACCAGCTTTTTCAGCAGCGCCATTTTCAACAACTTCACCAACAAGGGCACCAGAATTTGTTACGCCATAATATTGTAAGTAACTTGAATCAGTGATTACTTTTACACCTAATGTTGCACGATCTTTGACATAGCCATTGTTTTTTAATTGTTCAACAATTGTGCTTACGGTATTTGCAGGAATCGCATAGCCCATACCTTCGACAGTAGTGCTAGAAGTTGAACTTGATAAGCTAGAAGAAATCTTCGCATTTACAATACCTACCAGATTACCATTTAAGTCAAATAGGCCGCCACCTGAATTGCCAGAGTTTACAGAAGCGTTTGTTTGAATTAAATCCATTGTATAGTTGTTTATTGTAACTTCTCTATTTAAAGCTGAAATAATTCCATTTGTACTACTTGTTCCTTTACCAAGTGAGTTACCAATGGCAACTACTTCTTGGCCAAGATTTAATGTATCAGAATCAACAAGCTTAGAATAAGCTAAGCCAGTTGCTTCAATCTTTAATAAAGCTAAATCGGTTTTGGCATCAGTTCCAATAATTGTGGCATCATATGTTTCACCATTGCTTAATGAGACAGATACATTTGTAGCTGATTCTACAACGTGATTATTAGTAACGATATAGCCATCTTCTGAGATAATTACACCAGATCCTAAAGAAGTAGAAGAATAAGTTTGGCCAAAATAAGAAGTTTGACTTTGCGAACTACTTGTAATTTCGACTACTGAGTCAATTGCCTTAGCAATGACTTGTTCATAAACTCCTGTTGTTGTATTTGAATATTGAACCTCACTAGTAATTGTAGTATTAGAACTAGAATTGGTATTTGTACTTGTGTTTTTATATGTTAATTCATAGATACCATAGGTTCCACATGCTCCACCTAAAAGAGCTACTAAGAATATAATAATAATTTGTTTAAATCCAAGTTTCATATAGATTACCTCCATTTACAACTAACATTATAGGAAGTTTAATGTGAATTTAAAGTGAATAATGTGTTAAGTTTTCAAGAATTTTATTGGCTACTCTTATGCCATCAAGAGCGCAAGACATAATGCCACCGCCATAACCCGCTCCTTCGCCACTTGGATATAGACCTTTTGTGTTGACAGACACTAAATCACTATTTCTTTCAATTCTAACTGGACAACTGCTTCTAGTTTCTGGTCCCACCATAATTCCTTGTTTTATAAAACCTGGTATTTTCAGATCAAAATACTTTAGGGCTTCTTTGAAAATCTCTACATCTTTTGAATTAAAGAAATTATTGTAGTCACAAACAACTGTACCAAGAGGGTAGGTGGACTTGAATGATAAATCATTACTTGTATTGTTTATAAAATCTTCGATATTAGAAGATAAAGCTTTATATGAATTTGAATATTCATAAGCTTTTTCTTCATAGTGTTTGATATATTCAAAACCGCCAAGATTGCCACTAGGGTATTCATCTTTACTAACTTGTATTAAAATGGCTGAATTAGCGATTTTAGAATCTCTTGCAGCATAAGACATGCCATTTGTTACAATGGCCTTCAAATCACTAGTTGCAGGTATAACAAAACCACCAGGGCACATGCAGAATGAATAAACACCTTTTTCGCCTTTATATCTTAAAAAGTATTCACAAGCATTTATACCATCACCTTTTTGATTAGCATCTATTAAACTTTGAGGATGTTCTACTCTAAAGCCAATAGAAATATCTTTTGGTGTAATATATATACCTTGTCTGTCTAATTGTTTAATTGTCTTATAGGCACTATGCCCAATACATAATATACATATTGGACTATTTATTTCTTGTTTATTGGTTTTGATGCCGATTACTTCATGATCATTATTTAATATAAGTGATTCAAGTTCTTCTTCAAAATAAAAACTTGTGCCATTTTCAATTAAATAATTGGTAATTTTTTTAATGATTTCTCTTATACAATCAGTGCCGATATGGCCGTGAGGTGTATATTTTATTTCTTCTTTAGCTCCAAACTTTATAAAAACATCAAGAATATATTCGACATATGGATCTTTTATGCGGGTTGTAAGTTTAGCGTCAGAAAAAGTACCAGCACCGCCTTCACCAAATTGGACATTACTATTTGGATTTAGTATTCCACTTTTAAAGAAATCTTCAACATCTTTAACTCTATCGTCTATTCTTTTTCCTTTTTCAATAACGATAGGCTTAAGTCCTGCTTCAACTAATCTATAGGTAGAAAAGATGCCACTTGGTCCATAGCCTATAATGATGGGCCTTATATCACTGTTTACTTTCTTGGCTCTAGTATCAACTTTATTAAATTTGATAACGTTTTTTTGTTTAAGACATTTGTCTTCGTTTTTTACTTCGGCAATAATTTGATACTTATAAACCGCTTGTTTTCTAGCATCGATACTTCTTTTATAAACCTTAAAACTAATTAGTTCATTTGTGCTAATTCTTAGTTTTTTTAATAGTTGTTTTCTTAATTCTTTTTCATCTTGGTCTAATTCCAATTTTATTTCGCTTACTAAAATCATGTTTCTATTATATTTCATTATTGGTATATAATCATTTCATGACTAATAAAAAAACAGTTTCAAGACAATATGCCCAAAAACAATTTTCAAGTGTTGGATTAGTACTTATTGTTTATGCGCTTTTAGTTTTATATATCCCTTATGGTTTAAGACAATTAGCGTTTTTAGAAGTAATACCTGTTTTAAATAATAACAGTTACTTTTTAACAGTTAATCTATTATGTCTTATTGTTGGCTCGGTATTTCCTTTTTTTGCGTTAAGAAAAGCTTTTAGGATTAATTTGCATGAAATAAAAAATAGTCCAGAGATGAATAAAAAAGACTATTTAGTTAACTTTGTGGTTTATTTTGGCTTTGTATCTGCCGCCTTATATTTAAATACGATAATATTTGAATTAATTGGTACTTCAGGTAGTGTGGTATCGGATATTGGTTTTATCTTTAATGATGCTATGATGAATAATGTCTTATATTTATTTGTCTATATTGTGATATCGCCATTACTTGAAGAATATGTCTTTAGAGGAGTATTGCTTAATTGTTTAAGTAAATATGGCAGGTATTTCGCTCTTATAATGACATCTGTTTTATATGCTTTAGCGCATGGTTCAATTAGAGAGATGTTACCAGGCTTATTGATGGGCTACTTACTTGGTAAGATGGCACTTAATTATGGTTCTATTTGGCCATCTGTTATTTGCCATATTTTAGCTAATGGTTTGATGTGCCTTTTGACGATGATACCGCAAAATGTATCTTTTATTTCAATGATTGTTCTAGGCATATTGATTATTGCCTCTATTGTCTTGATTGTTACAAGGCACTATGAATTAAAACTTGTTGAAAATTCTAGAGCTAATGAACAAGTATCTTTGATGTTTCTTTCAAATGTTTTTGTGATTATTGCTTTAGCGTTATTTTTTGGTCATTCTTTATTGGTGATGTTTGTTAAATAGTCTTGATTTTAAGCTTGATTTTGCTATAATGAAAAAGTAGATAAGCAGAGAGAAGTCTCTGCTTAATTTATTGTTTAGAGGTTTTATGGAGATTAAAGAATTAAAAGAAAAACTAGGCAATGATTTATTGAATTTAGGCTACAAACTGTATGATTGTTATTTTGAAAAAAAGGAACATATCTTACATGTGGTTATTGATGCCAAAATGGATATGAATCAAATTGAAGAATTGTCCAAGAAAGTATCACAAATCATGGACTTATATGATGGAGATATGGACGAATACATGTTGGATGTTTCAACTGTAGGAATTGAAAAAGAAATAAGAAACTTAGATGAGTTAAAAGATGCTATCGGCTCCTACATTTATGTAAAGACAAAAGAACTTAAAGTTTATGGTGACTTAGAGTCACTTGAGGGAAACATTTTAACTTTAAAAACCAAAGATAAAAACATTACCAAAACAGTCAAAGTCGACTATAGTAATGTCAAATATGTGCGCTATGCCGTTAAATTTTAAAGGAGAGGAATATTTATGAATGGCGTTAATTTAAAAAACAATAAGAATTTCTTAGAAGGTATGAGATTATTCGAAGAAGATCGTAAAATCCCAGCTGAATTTGTTATCGAAACATTAAAGGAAGCAATCGTTAAGACTTATCAAAATCATGTTGATGCTCCTGCTGCTAAAGTAAGAGTTGAAATTGATAGTAAGGGCATCCAAGCTTATCATGAATTGCTTGTTGTTGATGATGAATCCGATACCTTTGATGATACATTAGATATTCTATATAGTGAAGCTATTAAGAGCCATCCTCATGTTAAGGTTGGCGATACAATCGAAGAAGAAATTAGCTTTGCGGAAATCAGCAGAACTTCAATCAATGTTGCTAAGCAAATGCTTAAACAAAAGACAAAAGAATTTGATAAACAAAGAGTTTATGATGAATATAAAGACAAAGAATATGATTTGATTTCGGGTATTATCAAAACTGTTGAGGAAAAGTTTGTCTTAGTTGATATTAAAAATACTATTGGTATCTTACTTAAGAATGATCAAATTCCTGGTGAAGTATATAAAGAAGGCAATCCTATCAAGGCTATTATCAAGGAAGTTTCTAAAAACTCAAAAGGATCTCAAGTTGTTTTAAGTAGAGCTGATGCTAAGTTTGTAGAAAGACTATTTGAAAAAGAAGTTCCAGAAATTCAACAAGGCTTAGTTGAAATAAAGGCAATCGCAAGAGAAGCTGGTGAGAGAACTAAGATGGCTGTATATTCTCGTAATGAGGATGTGGATGCTATTGGCGCATGTATTGGTCCAAGAGGTACAAGAGTTCAAGCAGTAATTGGCGAAGTTAAGGGTGAAAAAGTTGATGTCTTTGAATGGAATGATGACATTGGCGAGCTTGTTAAAAATGCCTTAGCTCCAGCTGAAATTAAAGCTTGTTTCTATTCTAATGAAAAGATTGATCCAAGTTTAACTCCTGAAGAAATGGAAAAGCTTGAAAAGCGTAACCAAAAACCATTATGCGTGGTTGTTGATGATGATAAATTATCAATCGCTATTGGTAAAAAAGGTAAGAATGTTAAACTTGCTTATAAACTAACTAATCGTAAGATTGATATTAAGACTGAAAGCGATGTAAGAACAGCTGGTGTAGATATCGAAGCCGAAGAAGCTATCTTTAAGGATGAACAATTAAGGATTAAGAAAGAAAAAGCTCAAAAAGAATTCTTAGCTCATCAAGAAGAAGTAGCTAAGCGCAAGGCTGAAGCTGGTGAGTCTTTAGAAAATATTATTGAAGACGAAGATGCTTTTGAAGAATTTGAAGAAACTCCAGTAGAAGTTACTATCGAAGATGTTCCAAATCAAGAGTCTTTAGAAGAAAAAGAAAAGTTGGAAGAAGAAATTGTTGAAGAAGAACTAGTAAAAGAAGAGAAGAAAGTAAAGGCAAAACTTGTTCCTCATACTGAATATGTTTCTAAGTTTGAAGATTTCGCAGATGCTTCTAAAAAGGAAGAAAAAGTTACTAAGAAGCGTAAGAAAAAAGATGATGATGATAGAAGACTTAGAGGTGAAGATTTAGAAAAGAAGGAATATGATGATGATGTAAAGCCTACTTATTCTGAAGAAGAACTTGAAGAAATCAGACAACAAGAAGAAGAATTAGAAGAAGATTCATGGATTAATGATGATGACATTGATTTTGATGAATACGATGAATACTACGACGAGGAAAAATAATGAAAAAAATTCCAATGCGTAAATGTCTTGCTAGTGGACAGTCTTTGCCTAAAAAGGAGCTTTTAAGAATTGTAAGAACTCCAGAAGGCGAAGTTAAAGTAGATACTACTGGTAAGTTAAATGGAAAGGGAGCTTATTTAAAGAAGTCTTTAGAAGCTCTACAAATCGCAAAAAAGAAAAATCTTATTTCTAAAGCATTAGAAGTTAAGGTGGATGAAGAAGTATATAAGGAAATTGAAAAGGTGATTAATGAATAAAATTCTTTCTTTGATTGGCTTAGCATTTAGAGCTAATAAACTTAAATTCGGTGAAACGGTTTTAGAAGATATAAAACATGTTAAATATATGTTTATTGCCTTAGATGCAAGTGAAAAGACAAAAGAAAGATATTTAAAGAAATGCAATTACTACAACATTCCTTATTGTTTAGAATATAGCTGCGCTGAATTATCTAATGCGGTTGGTAAAAACAACATTAAGATAATTGGCGTTAGTGATAATGGTTTTAAAAAACTATTTTTGGAAAATAAATAAAGGAGGATATATATGGCAAAACAAACATATAAAAAACGTATTAATAACAAGAAACCTAATAATAAAACTAATTGGTCTGAAAACAAAAAGGACAATAGCGAAAAGGTAGAAAGCATTACATACAGTGATGGTATTACAGTTTCGGAATTAGCTAGTAAGGTTAATAAAAACTCAAGCGACATCATTAAATTGTTGTTTATGCTTGGTAAGATGATGACTATAAATTCTCCTTTAGATGATGAGAATGTTGAACTTGTGTGCATGGAATATGGCATAGAGGCAAACAAAGAAGAAGTAAAAGATGATGAATCATTAGTTGATGATGAAGTTGATGATCCAAAAGATTTAAAAGAAAGAGCTCCTATCGTTACTATCATGGGACATGTCGACCATGGTAAGACAACGCTACTTGATACTATTAGAAAGTCTAATGTTACAGCTGGCGAATTTGGTGGCATTACACAACACATTGGTGCCTATCAAGTTGATGTTAATGGTAAAAAAGTGACTTTCTTGGATACACCAGGACATGAAGCTTTCACTGCCATGCGTGCAAGAGGCGCTAGTGTTACCGATGTCTCTATTATTGTTGTTGCGGCTGATGATGGTGTTATGCCACAAACCAGAGAAGCGATAGACCACTCTAAAGCAGCAGGGGTTCCGATTATTATTGCTGTAAATAAGATGGATAAGCCAGGTGCTAATCCGGATAAAGTTAAAAACGCTTTGGCAGAACTTGGTTTAATGCCTGAAGAATGGGGCGGCGATACAATTTTTGTTAATTGTTCTGCTAAAACCGGCGATGGTGTTAAAGATATTCTAGAAACAATACTTGTTGTATCTGAAGTTAAAGATCTTAAGGCTAATCCAAATAAATTAGCTACAGGTACAGTAATTGAGGCTAAACTTGATAAGGGTAGAGGTCCAGTTTGTACATTACTTGTTCAAAATGGTACTTTAAAACAAGGTGATTCAATCGTTGTAGGTTCTACTTATGGTAAAGTAAGAAGAATGGCCAATGATAAGGGCGAAGAAATCAAGGAAGCAATACCAAGTACACCAGTTGAAGTAATTGGTTTAAATGAAGTTCCAGTTGCAGGCGATAATTTCAAAGTGTTTGAAAATGATAAAGATGCAAGAGCTATTGCTCAAGCAAGAAATATCAAAAAGATCGAAAAAGAAAGAAAAGCTACAAGTGCTATGTCACTTGATGATTTAAGTGCCCAAATTGAAGCTGGTGAAATCAAGGAAGTTCCAATAATTGTTAAATCAGATGTTCAAGGTACTGCTGAAGCTGTTGCATCTTCGTTAAGCAAGATTGATGTAGATGGTGTAAGAGTTAATGTAATCAGAAGTGCAGCTGGTTCTATCTCTGAATCAGATGTAATTCTTGCTAGTGTATCGCATGCTGTTATCTATGGTTTCAATGTTAGACCTGATGCAAATGTTAGAAAGAAAGCATTAGAAGAAAAAGTAGAAATTAGATTGCACAATATTATCTATAAGGCAGTAGAAGAAATGGAAGCTGCTATGAAGGGTATGCTTGCTCCAGTATATGAAGAAGTAGTAATTGGACAAGCTGAAGTTAGAAAGACTTATAAGGTTTCTAAGGTTGGTACTATTGCTGGTGCAATGGTTACTGAAGGCAAGATTGTAAGAGAATCTAAGTGTCGTTTAATTAGAGATGGTATTGTTATCTACACTGGCAAACTTGGCTCTTTAAAACGTTTTGAAAATGATGCTAAAGAAGTGTTACAAGGTTATGAATGTGGTATGACAATTGAAAACTTTAACGATATTAAAGAAGGCGATATCATTGAAGCTTATGAGGATCAAGAGGTTAAAGTAGACTAATGAGTAGGGTTGATAAATTAGATTCAATTTTACAAAAAGAAATTTCTAGTATTATTCAATTTGATTTAAATAATCCAGAAATCGGCTTTGTAACGGTATCAGAGGTAAGACTTTCTCCTGACTTAAGTAAGGCTAGAGTTTATGTTTCTTTCTTTGGCAAGAACTATGAAGTAGCTGCTTTAAAAAAGTCTAAGGGCTATATTAAAACAGAACTTGCTAAGAGATTAAAGATGCGTAAGATTCCTGATATTGAATTTGTAGTTGATGATACACTTGAAAAAGTAGATCGCATTAACGAAATTGTTCATAATAAATAGAAAAGACTCAAATGAGTCTTTTCTTTATAAAAAGGCAATAAAAAACGAATTGGTAATCAATTCGTTCATCTTTCTTCAATTGGAATATATTTTTTGTCTTGTTCACCAACATACTTATAGGCAGGTCTAATTATTCTATTGGCAAATTCAACTTCTTCCATTCTATGGGCACACCAACCCGAAACTCTACTTATCGCAAATATTGGTGTAAATAGTTCTGGTGCTAGACCTAACATTCTATATACAAGTCCTGAGAATAAATCAACATTGGCACATACTTTTTTATTAGATCCCTTAAACTTTTCAAAGGCAATAGGTGCTAACTTTTCAATTTGACAAAGAGCGTCATATTCTCTTTTAAAGCCTTTTTCGTAGGCTAGATTTTTAGATTGTTTTTTAAGTATTTGGGCACGAGGATCACTTAAGGTATAGACAGCATGTCCCATACCATAGATTAAGCCTGAATGATCACATACTTCTTTATTGATTATTCTTTTTAAGAAAGCCAACATTTCTTCATCATCATTAACATCTTTTACATTAGCTAGTATTTCATCTAATTGTTTCATAACTAAAAGATTTGCACCACCATGTTTTGGACCCTTTAATGATAAGATAGCGGCAGCGATTGCTGAATAAGTATCAGTACCAGTAGATGATAAAACCCTAGTAGAGAAGGCTGAGTTATTACCACCACCATGGTCTGCATGCACTACCATACATAAGTCTAATAAATGAGCTTCTTCTTTGGTATATTTTTGATCGAGTCTATACATTGCCAAAATATTTTCAGCGCTTGATAAACCAGGTTTAGGATAATGGAAATATAGAGATTCTCTATCAAAGGCATGTTTTTTTGTTTGATAAGCATAAACCATCATGGTAGGTAATTGCGCAATCAAATTAATTGATTGTTTAATAATGTTTTCAAGTGAAGTATCTTCGGCTTCTTCATCATATGAATACATAGCTAAAACACTTCTTGCCATCTTGTTCATAAGATTTGGTGAAGGAGCGGCCATAATCATAGTTTCCGCAAAACCATCAGGAAGTTCTCTATGACTTTCTAGAATGTTGTGAAAATGATCTAATGTTTTTTGATTTGGCAAAGTTCCAAACAAAAGTAACCAGACAACTTCTTCAAATAGGAATCTATCACTTTTGATTGCTTCTTGTACAATATCTTCTAAGTCAATACCTCTATATATAAGCTTTCCATCAATCGGAATAACTTTGTCTTCTTCCTTTTTATAACCAACAACATCGCAAACATTGGTAAGACCTGCTAAAACACCAGTGCCATCAGGATTTCTTAGACCTCTTTTAACACCAAGTTTTTCTGATATTTCAGGATTAATAAAATTATGACTTCGATATTCTTCACATAGTGCACTTAAGTCTTCTTTGGTTAAGTCGGCAACATCAGGATATATCATACAAAATCCTCCTTGAATATATAGCATTAATTATAATCAAAAAGGTAATTAAATAGGTATACAATGTTACAAAGAGGTAAAAATTATGAAAGTTGTATTAGTGCCAGGTGATGGGATTGGCAAAGAAGTGTCAAAAAGTATTATTGAAGTATCTAGAGCTTTAAATACAAATATTGAATTTGAAAAATATGATGCAGGAGCTAGTTTCTATGAAGAAAGTGGCAAACTATTAGAAGATGGTTTGTTAGAAGCGATTAAAGAAAATGGATTATGTTTAAAAGGTCCAACGGCAACACCTATTGGCAAAGGCTTTCGTTCTATTAATGTCTTACTTAGGCAACATTTTAATTTATATGCAAACTTAAGACCATTAGCTTCTATTGAAGGTGTTAAGACAAGATACGAGAATGTAGATTTAACAATCGTTAGAGAAAATAGTGAAGACTTATATAAGGGTGTTGAATATATGTATGATAAAGACTGCGCCCATAGTATTAAAATCATCACCAGAAAGGCAAGTGAAAGAATTATTAGATTTGCCTTTGACTACGCAATAAAAAACAATAAAAAGAAAGTAACATGTGTTCATAAGGCTAATATCATGAAGCTATCTGATGGCTTATTTTTAGAAGTATTTAATGAAGTTGCTAAAGAATATCCAAGTGTTGAAAGTGATAGTGTAATTATAGATGCCTTATGTATGAAGCTAGTTAGCGACCCCAGCAAGTTTGATGTTCTTGTTGCCTCTAATTTATATGGCGATATTATTTCCGATTTATGCGCAGGACTAGTAGGTGGCTTAGGTTTTGCGCCAAGTGTTAATATTGGCGAAAATATTAAAATCTATGAAGCAGTCCATGGTTCAGCTCCTGATATTGCCGGCAAAGATTTGGCTAATCCAACAGCATTACTTTTATCATTTGCGATGTTATTGAATGATAATGGCATGAAAGAAAAGGCGGATATCTTAAAAGACGCTTTATATAAAACGATAAAAGAGGGAAAACATACTACTGTCGATATTGGCGGAAATAGTACATGTACAGAGTTTACAAAAGAAGTATGCAGGTTGATTTATGAAAAAAATAAATAGTGGTGTATTTTATTTTGATGGTAAATATATTGAAGATGAAACTTTAGATATTAGAGAAGGCAAAAAGAAAACTTTAGCCTATCAAATACTAGATAAGCACGATAATCACACTGATAAAGATATTTTACATATAAAGTTTGATTCCTTAACAAGTCATGATATTACCTATGTTGGTGTTATTCAAACAGCTAGAGCATCTGGCTTAAAGAAATTTCCTGTTCCTTATGTTTTAACAAATTGTCATAATACATTATGTGCGGTAGGGGGGACAATTAATGAAGATGACCATATGTTCGCCCTAACTTGCGCCCATAAATATGGCGGTATCTATGTACCACCTAATATGGCAATAATTCATTCTTACAATAGAGAAATGATGACTAAAACTGGAGCTATGATTTTGGGATCTGATTCTCATACTAGATATGGTGCTTTAGGTACATTAGCGATAGGTGAAGGAGGAGGTGAAATTGCTAAACAGCTTCTTTCAAAAACCTATGATATAAAAAGACCAGAAGTGGTTTTAGTATATGTCCATGGTAAATTAAAACCAGGTGTTGGTCCTCATGATGTTGCCTTGCTTTTATGTAAAGAAACTTATAGTGATGGCTTTGTAAAAAATAGAGTTATGGAATTTGTTGGACCTGGTATTTCTAAACTTACTCAAGAAACTAGAAACGCTATCGATGTAATGACAACTGAAACCACATGTTTAAGTAGTATTTGGGAAAGTGATGATAAAACTTTAGAATATTATAAAAAACATAATCGTGAAAAAGACTATTATAAATTAAGTGCTGCCAATGGTGCCTACTATGAAAGATGTATTGATTTAGACTTAAGTGAAGTAGAATCAATGATAGCTCTACCAAATCATCCTAGTTATGCATTAGCGATTAATGAACTTAAAAAAGATCCTTATAAGTATTTAAAGGAAGTTGATGAAAGAACCAATTTAAATCTTGTAGATAAGATTGATGAACAAGGAAAAATCCATGTTGATCAAGCAATTATTGCGGGTTGTTCTGGTGGTACCTATGGCAATATTTGCGCTGCTAGAGATATTTTAAAAGATGGTGATTTAGGTAACGAAGAGTTTAGGTTATCTATTTATCCTGATTCTATGCCGGTATATAAAGCTTTGGCAAAAGAAGGGGCGATAGCTGATATTGTATCAACTGGTGCGATATTTAGAGAAGCATTTTGTGGCCCTTGTTTTGGCGCAGGCGATACACCAGCTAATAAAGAATTATCGATTCGACATACAACTAGAAACTTTCCAAATAGAGAAGGCAGCAAACCAAATGAAGGCCAAATTGCTTCTGTTGCTTTAATGGATGCAAGAAGCATTGCGGCTACCGCGATTAATAAAGGTGTTTTAACTGCAGCAACTGATGCAGTAAGCGAAGAAGAAAAAGAATATATTTGTGACTTTGATTATTCAATCTATGAAAAAAGAGTCTATAACGGTTTTGGCCATGAAGAACCTGATTACAAGATTCATTTTGGCCCTAATATCAAAGATTGGCCAAATCAGCCTAAACTAACTAATGATTTATTAATAAAGATTGTAAGCCATATAGATGATCCTGTTACCACAACTGATGAACTTATTCCTTCAGGTGAGACTTCTTCATTTAGATCAAATCCTTTAAGACTTGCAGAATTTACTTTATCTAGAAGAGATCCAAACTATGTTAAAAAAGCTAAGACAGTTCAAGCCTTAACAACTAACAGTGATGAAATAAAAACTGTTTTAAAGATTTTAGATGATAGTGGTATAAACTATGATAAAGAATTAAATATTGGCTCAGCAATTTATGCAAATAAACCAGGTGATGGCTCAGCAAGAGAACAAGCTGCAAGTTGTCAAAGAGTGTTGGGAGCTGTGGCTAACTTTGCAAAAGAATATGCAACTAAAAGATATAGATCAAATTGTATAAATTGGGGCATGATTCCCTTTATCACAACAAATCAAGAACTATTAGAAGTGGATTCATATGTCTTATGTAAAGATGTGGTTGATGCTATTGATAATGAAAAAGATATAATTGCCTATGTCATTAATAAAGAAAACATCACAAAAATAAATCTAACATATGGCCAATTAACTAACGATGAAAAACAAATCTTAAAAGAGGGCTGTTTGATTAATTATTATAAGAAATAAAATAGGTAAATTGAAATATCATGTGTCTTTTTAAAATGGATCATTGAAATTTCGTGTGTACTATTAACTTTAACAAAAAGCGCTGAGACGGATAGATAATATAAGGTCGAAGCGCTTTTTGGATACAATGATAGTGCTTAATAACCCATCTTTATCAACAAAAAGCAATAATACACACAATATTTCAAAGAGAGGACACAATAATAAAAATGATGTGGACACACCAGGACACACATCATTTCAAAGTACAGACACAGACACACGATATTTCAAAAAGCCATTTTTTATAGTAGATAGCTATAATGCGATTTTTTCTTCTTGTGATTACTTCAAAATTAGAAATACTTGTATCTTTTAATCCTGAAATTATTTGTTTTCTTATTATGTGATTTGGTATTTTACTTTTTGAAATGTCCAACAATATTCCGCCTGGATTTAGTTTGATTTGATTGACCTTAGCTTTAACTCCTCTTTTAATTGCTCCTTCATTACTATTTTTATCTATAGTTTTTAAATCCCAATATTTTCCGTTAATTATATAGTCTGGATTTTTTTGTTTATATATGTATGTATCCCTGGTATATTCCTCATTAACAACTATATATCCACCAATTGTTTTGGCTAAAAATAAGGCACCTTTATTTTCATCGCTATTTTGTTTAGTTGTTGGCACTATTATTTTTGTATATGTGGATTTAGTATAGAAAATAAGTTCATGTATACCATTACCGTATATCTTCTTCTCTTTAAGCTTTAATTTTTTAATTACGTTAAGATAGTGTTGTTTATTTTTCATCAATATATAATTGACAATGAATATAAAAATTCCTACCTTTAAAAAAGTATTGTAATTTTTAAATAATTGTGGTAATTTAATTAGGCATCAATATACCATAGACAGTAACGGCTATATGCTTA